>JBQTIJ010000312.1:0-3771 GCA_052388255.1 Phycisphaerales bacterium | reverse complement strand
CACCGATCCCTTGCACCACGGCCACGGCGGCCGAGCCCTGCTCTTTGAGCGGGTCGCGGGCAGCGAAGTGCCGGTGCTGATCAATGCGTTTGGGTCATACCACCGGATGGAGCTCGCGCTCGGTTGCGGGCCGGGAGGGCTGGAAGAACTCGCAGGCCGGATCGGTTCACTGGCCAAGCCGCAGCCGCCAAGTTCCCTCCGCGAGATGCTCGCGAAGGCGCGCGAACTCCTGCCGCTGCTGCGGATTCCGCCGCGCCGCCGCCGGGGGCGCGGCCTGTGCCAAGAGGTGGTGCTGACGGGCGACTCGGTGGACCTTCGGCGCTGGCCGCTGCTGCGCTGCTGGCCGCTTGATGGCGACCCGGCAGCGGTGGGCTGGCCTGCGGGGACGAACGAGGGAATCGACGGGCTCGGCAGCGGGCCCGCGTGGGAGGCCGGATTCCGCGGGCGGTACATCACCCTGGCGGGCATCCACACCATTCATGCGGACGACCGCGACCATCCGCGACCGCCCTCGCACAACATCGGCATGTACCGCGTGCAGATGCTCGGCCCTCGCACCATGGCCATGCACTGGCATCTTCACCATGACGGTGCGCGGCACTGGCGGTCGTGGAAGGCGCGAGGAGAGCCGATGCCGGTGGCGGTGGTGCTGGGGGGAGAGAGCGTGCTGCCCTATGCAGCGACCGCGCCGCTGCCGCCGGGAATCAGTGAACTGCTCCTTGCGGGGTTCCTGAACGGGCGCGGCATTGAGATGGTGCGCGGAACCACAGTGCCGCTGTGGGTGCCGGCGAACGCGGAGATCGTGATCGAAGGGTGGGTAAGCCACGAGGCGGGGGAGATCGACTACGACCCGCGCCGCGATGGCGCGATCGGCCCGGGTGCGGCGCTGGAAGGGCCGTTCGGGGACCACACCGGCTTCTACTCGCTCCCCGATCGATATCCGCGCCTCACGGTGAGCGCCATCACCCATCGGCAGAGCCCGATCTACCCGACCACGGTGGTGGGCCTGCCGATTCAGGAGGACTACTTCCTCGGCAAAACGACCGAGCGGCTGTTCCTTCCCCTGCTCAAGACCATCGTGCATGACATTGAGGATTACGACCTTCCGGTCTTCGGCGCGTTCCACAACTGCGCATGCGTGCAGATCCGCAAGGCCTACGCCATGCAGGGCCGGCGAGTGATGCACTCGGTCTGGGGCGCGGGCCAGATGGCATGGACGAAGACCATCTTCGTGGTCGATGCGGATGTGGATGTTCACGATCCGCTCTCGGTGCTGAGCGCTGCGGGGAGACATTGCCAGCCCGACCGGGACATCGAGATGGTCAATGGACCGCTCGACATCCTCGACCACGCCGCGCCGCATGTCGGGGCCGGAAAGAAGATCGGCTTCGACTGCACGAAGAAGTATCCCGGCGATCTTGTCGCCACTGCCGGCTTGCAAGCGGCTTCCCCGACTGCCGTCTTTGGACCATCTGATCCCGGCCGGATATCGACGATCGTCATGGGCGTGGCCGGGATTATGGATTGCTCCGTGCCGGCCGACGGCTGGGTACTCCTTCGTGCGAACAAGCAGGCAGGGGGGCAGGGGCGCCAACTCGGGCAACTTGTGGTCGAAGCGCTGAACCGGGCGGGCGCTGGCGCACCCTTTGTGGTGGTGCTCGGACCGGACGTGGACATCCACGACACCATGGGCGCGCTCTTTCATTGGTGCGCCCACACCGATGCGGGACGCGATGCAGAATCAGTGCCCGGGCGTGCAGGTGGGACGATGGTCTTTGACGCGACCCCCAAGATGGCGGGGGACGAAAACCGTGGGCTCCCTGTCCGGCCCTGGCCCCCACTGCTGAAAATGCCCGAAGAAGTCCGCGAAAGGGCGAGAACGATTCTGGATGGCGCGATAACGGGTGTACCATGACGCGGCGTGCCCACACGCTTTTCTGAACGGATTGCGGCCCTATCGCGGCTTGATCCGATACCTATTCCCGACGCTGCGCGCTCGTGTCCGCGGCGGCGTACGAAACCCCACTCAGCAGAGAGACCCTCATGCGCTCACTCCTTTCCGGCGTTCTGTCCGCGTTCCTCGGGCGCAGCGATTCGAACTCGCGCCGCCTCGCCGCCGTCGCGGGTAAGGGGCTCTCACGCCGGGCCGCCCGTCGCGGCACGGAGATCGAGGCGCTCGAAGGCCGCCAACTGCTGGCGGCGGACCTGACGGTGGAGCTGAACTTCGCGCCCGTGACGGTGCTGCCGACTCAGGAGTTCTCCGGGACTTTCACCCTGCGGAACCTGGGCGACACAACCGCCGACAACTTCGTGACCCGCATCGTGCTTTCGCTCGACAACATCTTCGGCAACGGGGACGACATTGCCGTTGAGGACATTCCGGAATCCGGGGATGGCGGGCTTGTGGCCGGCGAAGTGTTCAGCATCATGGGGGGCCTGACGATCCCGAGCGTGATCGCCCCGGGGAACTACTTCCTGCTGGCGCGGGTGGACGTGAACGGGGAAGTGGCGGAGAACGACGAGGGGAACAACACCTACATCTCGCCCATGGCGATCATCACGGTCGCCCCGAACCCGGTGGTGAGCGTCTCGGCGAGCGACTCGCTGGCCAACGAGACCGCAGGCGACAACGGGCGGATCACCTTCACCCGGACCGGGCCGACGGCCCTTGGGCTCACCGTGAGTTACGCGCTCAGCGGCACGGCCACGGCGATCGATGACTACACCGCGCTCTCCGGGATGGTGACCTTCGCGCCCGGCGAGACCAGCGTGACGATCCTGATCGAGCCCTTCGATGACGGGCTGCCCGAGAGCAACGAGACCGTGATCGTGACGCTTCAGGCCGGCGACGGCTACACCGTGGACGCGGGCGCGCCGAGCGCCACCGTCACCATCGTGGACAACGAGGACGTCTCCGCGCCCGCGGCCGACCTGGTCGGGGCCATCGCTGGCGCGACGGGGGAGTTCCTGCAGGGGGAGACCATCGCGGCGACCTTCGGCCGGCAGAACACCGGCACCGTGGCCGCCAACAACTTCACCACGCGGTTTGTGCTGTCGATCGACAACATTTTCGGTAACGAGGACGACATCTTTGTTCTCGACGTGCTGAACACCGTGCAGCTCAACGGTGGCGGTATCTCCGCCTCGGCCGTGAACCTGGTGGTGCCGTCGTCGGCCGTGGCGCTGCAGGCGTACTACCTGCTCGCCCGGATCGATGTCCTCAACAGCATCGCCGAACTCGACGAGAGCAACAACACCTTCGGGACAGACACGCCCGACATCATGATCGCGCCGCCCCCCACCATCAGCATCGCGACGACCGACGGCAGCGCGAGCGAGACGCCGGGCAACACCGGCGCCTTCACCCTCACCCGCACCGGCCCCACCGGCCTCGGGCTGACGGTCAACCTGATGATCACGGGCACGGCGGTCAACGGCACCGATTATGCAATGATCCCGGCCACGGCCTTCTTCGCCGCGGGGTCGTCCACGGCGGTGGTCACCATCATGCCGACCGACGACACCGCGCCGGAGGACACCGAGACGGTGGTTCTTACGCTCGCCGCGGGAACCGGGTACACCATCGACGCGATGGCGAACACCGCCACGCTGAACATCCTCGACAACGAACCGCTCATCTCTGTGGTCGCCACGACCGCGACCACGAGCGAGACGACCGGGATCGCCGCGGGCCGGTTCACGTTCACGCGCGCGGGCTCAACGGCTGAAGAGATCACCGTGACGTTCCTCGTCACCGGCACCGGCACGGAC
>JBQTIJ010000311.1:0-9702 GCA_052388255.1 Phycisphaerales bacterium | reverse complement strand
GGAATGCGCGAAAGGAGGGGCAGAAGGGGGGTTTGGAAGGGTGGCAGGTTCCACGGCGAGCGGGCTGCCTCCTATGATCACCTTCACTACCGATCCGGAGATGCTCATGGTGACTGCGAACCCGCTTGATATGCGTATTGGTGAGAAGGAAGTTCAGCGCGATGCCGCGCTCGCGGCTCGGCATGCCGATGCTGGCGAGAAGGCGGAGGCGCAGGGCGATCGCGACCGGGCGATTGCGGAGTATCGCAAGGCGGCGGCGGCGGACCACACGGATCCGCGGATCCTGTTCCGGCTGGCGTTCCTGCTTGATATCAGTGGCGAAGAGGACGAGGCGATCGAGACCTATGAGAAGGCGATCGACCATCCGCCCGCGCCGATCAATGCGCTCGTGAACCTGTCGGTGCTGTATGAGGACCGGGGCGACTGGCCGAAAGCGGAGCGGTGCCTGCGGCAGATTCTCGAGACGAACCCGAATCACCCGCGGGCGCAGCTCTACATGAAGGACATTCAGGCGAGCCGCGGGATGATCATCGACGAGGACCATGACCGCGACAAGTTCAAGCGCTCCGCGCTGCTGGACACGCCGGTGACGGACTTTGAGCTTTCGGTGCGTGCGCGCACGTGCCTGAAGAAGATGAACATCCGGACGCTGGGGGACCTGATCCGGACGACGGAGGCGGAACTGCTCTCGTACAAGAACTTCGGAGAGAGCAGTCTGGTCGAGATCAAGGGGATGCTGACGATGAAGGGCCTGCGGCTCGGGCAGGGCCGCGAGGAAGCGCATCGGCAGGCGCGGCGGTCCATGATCGAGTCTCTCAAGGGGACTGGGCAGGAGACGATGCTGGGCAAGCCGGTGAGCGAGATGTCGCTTTCTGTGCGGGCGCGGAAGGCCCTGCAACTGCTGAACATTCAGACGATCGGCGACCTTGTGACGCACACCGAGGCGGAACTGCTCGGGGTGAAGAACTTCGGGGCGACGTCGCTGGCGGAAGTTCGGATCAAGCTGACGGAGTATGGCCTGTCGCTCCGCACCATTGATGAATGAACGGGGGACGGGCGCGGTCGGTCGATGCTCGGCACGGATGTCTGGAGCCACACCATGGGTCTTGAAGCCGCCCTTCCGAACGACTTTGTGCTGACCACCCAGCTTCGGCGGGTGATCAACTGGGCACGGCGGTCGTCGCTGTTTCCGATGCCGTTTGCCACTGCGTGCTGCGGGATCGAACTGATGGCGACGGCGTGCTCGCGCTATGACGTGGCACGCTTCGGGGCGGAGGCGGTGCGCTTCAGCCCGCGGCAGAGTGACCTGATGATCGTGGCGGGGCGGGTGACGGCGAAGATGATGCCGGTGCTGCAGCGCATCTATCTGCAGATGACCGAGCCGAAATGGGTCATCAGCATGGGGGCGTGCGCGAGCACGGGCGGCGTGTTTGATACGTACGCGGTGGTGCAGGGAGTGGACCAGTTCATCCCGGTTGATGTGTATATCCCGGGGTGCCCGCCGCGGCCGGAGCAGTTGATCGAAGGGATCATGGCGATCCAGCGGCATATCGATCAGGATGGGATTCCGCCGATCGGGGGCAAGCGGGTGCCGCTTGGGCTGGCGATGCAGCCGAGCCACGAAGTTCGGCCGCAGCCGGTGGGGCTGAGTGTCGGGGCGTGCTGAGGGGCTGGCCCGAGGGGCCGGGACGGAGCGCAGAGCGTGCGAGTTCCGGATGGCTACAAGCCGCGGACGACGACTTGCGACCGATGCGGGTATGGGGTGTCGCGGATTGAAATACGTGGGAGCAGCGTGACGTGCCCGGAGTGCGGGCGGGCGGTTCCGTATCGATTGGTGGAACCGGACCTTGAGCGGGTTGAGCGGGTGCGTCGGATCCTGTGGGTGGTGGCGGTGGCGGTGCTTGCTGGGCTTGTGGTGGTGGTGGGGCTGTGGCGCGGGGTGATTGCTTGAGGCGAGTGAGAGGGGCTGCGGGGGAGCGATCAGAGCGTAATGACTTCGTAGCGCGATGGACGTGCGACGCTGGCGCGATGGGTGTCCTTGAGCCGATTGGCGAGGGTTTCGCGCTGGCGGTCTTCGCCGTGGGTGAGGACGATGCGGGCGCGGCTCTCGGCCATGGACTGGGCCCAGCGGAGGAGGCCGGATTGGCCGGTGTGGGCGGAGAAGCCGCCGAGGGTGTGGACCTTGGCGCGGACGGCGATGTTCTGGCCCATGATGCGGACGCTCTCGGCACCGTCGATGAGGCGGCGGCCGAGTGAACCTTCGGGCATGTAGCCGATGGCGACCATGTGGACGCCCTTGCGCCAGAGGTTATGCTTGAGGTGGTGCAAGATTCGTCCGCCGTCGCACATGCCCGAGGCGGCGACGATGACGAGGGGCTCCCAGGAGTCGTTGAGGGCGCGGCTTTCGGCGGCGGATTCGACGGCACGGGCGAAGGCGAGGTTGCCGAAGGGCCTGCCGATCGAGCAGAGAGCGGGGCCGGCTTCGTCGAGTGTCTCTGCGTGTTTGCAGTAGAGCTTGCTCGCGGCGGCGGCCATGGGGCTATCGACGAGCACGGGCAGTTTGGGCGTACGGTCACCGGCGTAGAGCTCGCCGATATAGTGGAGGATCAGTTGTGTTCGGCCCACGGCAAAGGCGGGGATCAGGACGCGGGCCTTGTTCCATGATGCGTCGGCGATGATGCGCTTGAACTCGTCCACGGTCTCGGCGAGGGGGCGGTGGTTGCGGTCGCCGTAGGTGGATTCGAGGAAGAGCAGATCGGCGGCGGGGGGTGGATCCGGGTCGCGGACGATGGGGATGTTGTCTGGGCCGACGTCGCCCGAGAAGACGACGGTCTTCGGTTGGTGGCCGGGCTCCGTGATCTTGAGCTCGACTGATGCGGAACCGAGGATGTGGCCGGCTTCATAGAAGCGGAGCGTGATGCCGGGGGCGATCTCCTTTGAGGTCAGGAGTTCAAGGGGGCGGAAGGCAGGGAGGAGGGCTTCGACATCGGCCTTGGTGTACAGCGGGACGGCGGGGGGATCACCGGCGCGGGTGCGGTAGCGGTTGTCGCGCTCGGCATCGGCCTCCTGGATGTGGGCGGAGTCGCGGAGGATGAGCTGGGCGAGGTCGATGGTGGGCGGGGTGCAGTGGATGTGGGCTTTGCAGCCGCGGGAGGGGAGGAGCGGGAGGCGGCCGCAGTGATCAAGGTGGGCATGGGTGAGCACGACGGCATCGAGGCGGGCGGGCTCGAGGGGGCCGAGGTCGTGGTTCTTGAGGTCGTTGTTGCCGTGGCCGCCGCCTTGGAACATGCCGAGGTCAATGAGGACGCGGGCGGAGGCGGTTTCGACGAGATAGCCGGAGCCAGTGACTTCGCCCGCAGCGCCGAGGAGGGTGATCTTCATCGGTGAGAGCGTATGGCGAGCGGGCGGGTGCGCCGGGGGGCATGCGCGGGCGGGCAGACTTTGGGGAGAGTGCAAAACGCACAAAGGCCCGTGCCGATGGGCGCGGGCCTTTGGGTGATGGGGATCAATGGTCGCAACAGGATTCGAACCTGTGACCCCAGTCGTGTGAGGACTGT
This sequence comes from Phycisphaerales bacterium, assembly GCA_052388255.1. Classification (GTDB taxonomy): domain Bacteria; phylum Planctomycetota; class Phycisphaerae; order Phycisphaerales; family UBA1924; genus JAEUIX01. Next base: position 6,145 of record JBQTIJ010000311.1, on the reverse strand, counting down.
GCTCTAGCCAGCTGAGCTATGCGACCGTGCGGAGAAGTATAGGGCGGAGGGGGTCTATCAGAGTGTGGCGAGGCGCGCGGCTCCGCAGGCGGCGTGGTGGTCGTTGAGGCCGAGCATGAGGGTCCACCCCGGCCGCGCGACGGCGGTGAGGCGCTGCGAGACCTGCTGGTAGAGGTCTGGAAGAAGGGTGCCGAGGCGACGGCCGACGCCGCCGAGGAGGCCGATGTGCTGAGGGCGGTAGATGGCGTGGGCGATACGCAGGGCTTTGACGAGGGCGCGGGCGGGTGGATCGCCAAGGTTCATGCTGTCGATCGCTTGTTCAACATCGCGACCGAAGCGCTGGCGCAGGGCGGGGAGGCCGAAGTAGGCCTCGAGTGTGCCGGAGGCACCATCTGGGCCGACGGGGGCGGGGCCGCGGCGCTCTGCGATCTCGACATCCATGGCCCCGAAGTGGCCTGGGGTCTCGCCGGTGATGACGACGGGCTTGCCCTCATCAAGAACGGCGGCGCCGACGCCGGTGCCGAGTGAGATGGCGAGGAGTCGGCCTTGGAGCGGGGTGGGCTGCACATGCCAGAAGTCCGTCGCGGCCGCGAGGGCGTCAGAGACGACCTTGGGGGCGGGAAGATCGGCATTGACGGCGTTACGCAGGAGGCCGAGGAGGGGGACACCGACGAGGCCGGGCATGTTGGTGCTGGCGGTGATGGTGGTGGTGGCCTTGTCGACGATTCCGGGGACGCAGAGGCCGACGGCCTTGAGGGCGGCGCCTGAGAATGGCGGGACAGAGAGGACGCTGCGGAGTTGGCCGGCGATCTCGGTGGGGCGCGGGCGGGCGTAGCGGTCACTGGTGGCCGCGGCGAGCACCTTGCCCTTTTCGAGGAGGGCGACCTTGATGGACGTTCCGCCGATATCGATCCCGAGCACACTCATGCGCCGTCTCCAACCTCGCTGACTGTTCGATCCGATCCGGGAGCGGTTTCTACCCGTGGGCGAACGGCGTCCATGCGGCGTTGTCGATCAATCGGACGGCCCCGACCGGTGTGGCGATCAGGGCCCGCATGGACGCTTGGATCATTCGCAGGCCGGGCCCAGCGGGCCATGTGGTAGCCGCGAGAGTCTCGGCATCGCGCACGACGGCGTAATCGGGCGTGATGCCGGCTTGCGCGAGGGTTCGGCGCATGATCGCCTCCGCGGCGGGTGGGTCCGCGGCTTGGAGGGCATCGCGCAGAGCGCGCGAGATGGCGAGGGCACGGAGGCGATCAGCGGGAACGAGGAAGCGGTTGCGGCTGGAGAGTGCGAGTCCATCTGGTTCGCGCACGGTGGGGCCGGGGATGATCTCGATCTCTGGGGTGAGAGCGCGGGTCATGGCGCGGATGACCTGGAGTTGTTGCCAGTCCTTTTCGCCGAAGATGGCGGCGGCGGGGGAGGTGAGGTGGAAGAGCCGCGCGACGACCTGGCAGACGCCGGCGAAGTGGCCGGGACGATGGGCGTCCTCGAGGGCGGGGAGGGTGGCGACGGCGGGGAGAGCGGGGACGGGGACAGGGTTGTCTTTGGGATAGACCTCCGTAACGGGGGGGATGTAGACCGTGGCGGCCCCGCTGCGGCGGCAGAGTTCAAGATCGGCCTCCACCGTGCGGGGATAGCGGGCGAGGTCGGCGGCGCTATTGAACTGCGTCGGGTTGACGAAGATGGTGACGGTGCAGCCGCTGGAAAGGGCACGCTCTTGGGCGAGGGCTGCGCCCTGGCGAATGAGTGCGGCGTGCCCCGCGTGGAGCGCCCCCATTGTCGGCACCAAGACCGACGACAACGGCGCGATGGCCGCGAGCCCCCGATTCGACTCGATCACCTTCACAGGGAAAGGTACGCGTTCAGGGCTCGACGATCACGACCCGAGGACGCCGCGGCTTTGGCCGGGGCGCGAGCCGCGGGCGCGGTAGCGGGCGGGTCGGGAGGGCGTGAGCAGAGGGCGGGAACGGTGGCCGAAAAGGAAGTGCCCGCCGCGGACGAGGGTGCGCAAGAGGGCCGCGATTGGTCCAAAGATGCGGGCGAGAGCGCGTGCGAAAGGGACGTGGGCGGTGAGCCCCTCCATCTCGGCGTAACTGCGCGGGGGACGGGCATAGAGATCGGCCCCGCAGGAGGGGCAGCGGAAGACGGCGAGGGACTCGTGATGATCGAGGACGTGGGCGCGGGTGCCGCAGGAGAGGCACATGCGTCTTTGGGTGGAGGATCGCAATGGAGCAAGACGGAGGAGCATCGCCACATTCACCATACCGCGCACTACCGTGAAGCGGCAAAGGCCGGGAGCAAATTCGAGCATGAACAACGCGGACGGGCGAATCTCGGACCTTGCGACGTGGGCGGGGCGATTCCGCGCTGCGGCGGCGATCACGCTCGGGGCCTGGCGGGGGACGGAGGCGGGAGCGTTTCGGGATGAACTTGGGCACCGGCGCGAGATCGATGGGCCGTTCATGGCCTGGCGCGCAGCGCGCGAGGGGCGGGGCGGGGGCGAGGGGAGCCCGAGGGCGGACGGCCCGGGCGCGGCCGAGGGGACGGAGGTTGTGCTCTGGGAGAAACTGGTGCGGGGGGACCACGATCTGCGGTCGATTCTGAAAGCGGCGCGGCGAGACCCGCTGCCGATCGCGACACCGATTGTCCGACGACCGGCGGCGCTGGAGGTGGCGACTGAATCGGAACTGTGCGCCCTGCATGCGCTCTGGTGGCACGCGGGGCTGCATGGGAGCGCGGCGGCCGCGGCGCTGTGCGTGGAATCGGCGCGGTGGATGATCGAGCACATTCAGCCGGACAACGCGACGAATCTGCCGTGGGGGGCGCACGTGTTTGTGTCGCTTGGGCCGGTGCTGGGGGAGGACAGCGTCCACTACGGGGCGACGCTGCTGCACAACTGTCAGGTGGCGCTCGGGAGGCCGGACGCACGGTCAGCGCACATTCTGGCGGATGGGGCGGAGGCGCTTGTCACCTTGGGGGATTCTCCGTTGCGGGCGCTGGGGGGAGCCCCTCACCAAACGGGGGCGCATCGACCAGACGGGCTCGGGTGATGACGGCGGGCGAAAGGGGGCGGTTGTCCGGGGGTGCGGTCTCCGCACTGGCGATGGCGCGGACGACCTCACCACCACGAACGACCTGACCGAAGGCGGCGTAGGCCCCATCGAGGGGGGCGGTGGCCTTGCGCGAGAGGCCGATGAAGAACTGGGAACCGGCGGTGTCTGGGTGTGCGAGGCGGGCCATGGAGACGACGCCGAAGTCGTGCGGGAGCGTGCTCTTTTCGAGGGGGATGCAGTAGCCCGGTCCGCCGAGGCCGGTGCCGAGGGCATCACCGGTCTGAATCATGAAGCCGTCGTTGGCGGCATCGGCGGCATCCTGCCCGGGTCGGGGCTGGGTGGGACCGACGACGCGGTGGAAGGGTGTCTCTTCGTAGAACCCGCCGGCGACGAGTTCGCGGAAGTTCCAGCAGGTGTTGGGGGCGGCATCGGGGCGGAGGGCGATCTCGATTTCTCCGACAGTGGATTCGAGGACCACGTTCTTTTGGGTGTAGACACGCAGGCCTGCGTAGTACGCCGGGCCGGTGGTGCTGAAGCGAACGCCGAGCCCGCGGGCATCGGTGGGCGTGGCTCGCTGAGGTGTGAGGAGGGGCTGAAGGACGAGGGGAGGACCGACGCGCACGCCTCCCACCACGAGTTGGGCCTGGAGGAGGGTGGGCTCTGTGGTGGTCCAGAGAAGGGGGAAGAGCGTGCTGAGATCGACCTTGCCGGGGAGGACCGGGGCCTTGGCGATGGGCTCGGCGACACCGGTCTTGTGCAAGAGCACCTCCGGATCACCTTTGAGCGCGGCGGGGATGGTGACGTTGGCTTCGAGAGGTCGGTCCTTGGCGAAGTAGAGTTTGGCGACGGCAAGCTGGGCGTCGGCCGGGGGAGCGGTGCCAAGGGCGAGGGAGAGCGCGGCGAGCGCGAAGGGGAGCGGGGTGCGCATGGTGAATCGTTCGCAGGGGAGGGGCCTCGGCAAGTGGAATCGGGGGGGGGGATGGGCCGGGCGGTGCTGGTGTTGGTGTTGGTGTTGGTGTCGCCGGGCCTGACGGTCCACGCGGCGCGGCTGGGGCGTCGGGAACGTCAAGGTACTTGGCCTCGGCTTCGCCGTAGACGTCGGGTCCGCGTCGTGTTCTGCTTATATGGGCCGAGGAACTTGTCCCCGTTGAAGTGGATCATGTGGTCGGGGTTGTCGGCGAGCCACACTTCGGTCTCCCACGCGATGTCAGCGGCATACCGCCGGAAGAGCGCGGCATCCGGGAAAGCCGTCACGTACACGCGGGCGGCGCCGCATTTCCCGAACGTTTCTCCGAGTTCGTGGTGTCGCTTCGGCGACACCGGGCCGTGCGAGGTGACGGCTTCAATGAGAAAGAGCCACCCTCGCTTCTGGTCGTAGAGAACCACGTCGGGCAGTTTGTCGTGCTCGGTCAGCGTCACGCCGAGGCTCGCAAGCGCCGCGGCCTCCATGACGACGTGCTTGTCGGCGGTGTCGCCGAGATAGAGCAGGCGGGCACCGGGGGCAAAGCGTGGCCCAAAGTCGCGGACGATCGCCGCTTGCAGTTCGTTATGATTGCCAGCGGACAGGGAGACTTGCGTGCCGTCGGCAAGCACCAACGCGACTCGGTGAAGCTCGCGGGTACCGCGATACGCCGTCTCCAAACTGCCAAACTGCTTCTTGAACGACGCGACAGCAGCCTCAAAGCCAAGCCCGCTCCCGAATGCTTGAACCACGGCCAACGCGGGCTCGGCCAGGCGATAAGCGTTCTTCCCGCTGTTGGTCGCCCGTGATGGGTCGTCCGGATTGCGATCAACGAGGCGAGCTTGCTCAAACTGGTGAAGGGTCTGCCGACGGATCGTTTCCCGGCTGTTGGGCGCGTAGTCCTTCTTGTACGCATCCCGCATGAAGTCCATGATGTCCACGGTGCGGAGCAGACTGGCTTTGGCCGCGCTCCATGCCGTCTTGGGCCGCAGCCCCGCAAGGGCCAGCAGCGTGAGCGCGGAGCGTTCGTTCTGCTGGGCTTTGGGCAGCCCGAGCGAAACAAGAATGGACTCGGCGTCATCAATGCGGCTCATGCTGCGGTCTCCGCTGCGCCGAGCAAGAGCGACGGCGGGATACCAAGCACATCAAGCACCGCCGCCTCGATCTCCTCCCGGTCGTTCCCGGTCAGCCCCGCAACTCGATCACCGATCTGTGCAATCGTCCGAAGGTCTGGGAAGGGAATCGTGCGTATCTCCGTCGCATTGACTTGAGTGTTCCCGCTCAGCACGCGGAAGTAGCGGTCGAGCAGGGCCGAGTTGAACACGGCGACCAAGCCATGCACCTCGGCCTCCGTCAACTCGCGGCGCGTGTGCGTCACGTAGTTGATGTGGTTCTCCAGCGCCACCGGGCGGCGGCGCTCCGCATCCGTCGGGAGGTAAGGGGAAGCCGTCAGTCGGCGATGTTCTTCTTTCGCGCTGAAGCGTCGCAGCAGAACGTAGTTCTGCGCGGGCAGCACGAGCGCGGCCGCGCCGTTGACAGCTCGCAGCGCCACCGGCTTCGATCCCTTTGCGACTGGCCATACGGTGGCGAATGGGCGCACGTTGTGGATCGAGAGGAGCGGGACCGCATCGGGATCGTCCGCCGAGTCCAAAAGATACTGCACTGCGCGAAAGGTCACGACCGGCCCGGTCGAAATCCGCAGCCCGCGATCGGCAAACGTCCCCGACCATGCCTCCACCACCCGCATGATGGCCAGGTCCGACGCCTCCGCCGGAAGCCGGATCACGCACGCGCCCGCCGGATCGTCGATGATCGTGCTCGCTGCTCGCGCCGTCGGCTTGGCATCCTCGATGTCGGCACCGTGCGAAACGCTCACAAGCACGTCGGCGGCTTGCTCGGGCTGCCTGGCCGCAACCGTGATAACGCTCTCCTGCAATACTTCCGAATCCTTGAACGTCTCGCGCCGCGACTCGAACAAGTGGATGTGCCGGAGGCTCATGCGGGCCAGCAGCCAACGCCGGAACTCACGGAAGTACAGCCCGTTGCAATAACTCCGGGGCGTGATGGCGATCAACTCCCCCCCCGCCCGCAGCAACTCAACGGCGGCGGCCATGAACAGGGCGTAGAC
>JBQTIJ010000310.1:0-3026 GCA_052388255.1 Phycisphaerales bacterium | reverse complement strand
ATCCCATCCTGTCCGTTCAGCCGCATCGGCTCGGCCTTGTCCAGCGACCAGATCCGAACACCCACCTTCACGCTCGCCGTCGCCACGAGAGGCCCCGCACGGAAGAATGCCGCGGCTGTAATCGGCCCGTCATGTTCGAGCACCGCCGAATGATCCCCCGTGCGCGAGCTCCAGACGCGGGCCGTCCCGTCTTTCGAGACCGAGAGTACCCGGGCCCCATCGACGAACCACGCGTGCATCACACGCTTGGTGTGCCCGCCAAACTGCACAACCTCCTTCCTCGCCACCGTGTCCCACACCCACACCCGCCCGTCGTTCGCCGCGGAAACGATCATCGTGTCGTCCGGGCTGAAGTCCACTTCGCCCCAGAACACCTCGGGCCCTTGGAACGCCGCGATCTCGACGCCCGATTCGGGATTCCAGAGGCGCACCTTCCCATCGCCCGAGGTGGTGACAAGGCGCGAGGCGTCGTGACTGAACCGAGCCCACTGAACATTCTGGCGCGGGTGTGTGAGCGCCCGCACACTCCCGTCGCTCGCGGCGCTCAGGAAACGCCACTCCCAGTTGCGTCGCTCCTGCGGACATGCCGCGAGCCGCATCCGAAGCCGTGTGGAGTCGTCGGCCCGCAGCGCGCCATATGCCGACTCGATGTTGGCGATATAGCCCTCGTACTCGGCCGCGATCCGATCCCGCACCGCGTCCTCCTCCGCCCGGGTCGCTCGCGCCGCCTCGATCTCGGCTCGGGATGCGTGCGCATCCGACGCTGCCCGCGCGGCGTTCGCCATCACTAGGCCGACGCTGGTTCCGATGATCCCGAGAATGAGCGCCCCGGCCACCGCGCACGTAGCCAACACCAACTTCTGATGGCGCTTCGCGAACTTCCGCAGTCGATAGGCGGTCGAGGGCGGCGCCGCCAGGACCGGTTCGCCCGTCCGATGCCGCCGCAGGTCCTCCGCGAGCGCCCCGGCCGTCTGGTAGCGACGTGCCCGGTCCTTCTCGAGTGACTTCATCACGATCCAATCGAGATCCCCCAAGACCAGCGCACCGAACCCCCGCGGCACGCGCCGACCACGCGTCAACGCATCCCCTCGAACGCTCAGTCGTGAAAGGCGGGTCGAGGGCCTCTCGGGCTCTGTCTCACGGATGATGCGGCGCATCTCCTCATAGGCCGCCTGCCGGAGCCGGCCCGGCTCGAAGGGCGGCACACCGGTCAGCAGCTCATAGAGCGTCGCGCCAAGCCCATACACGTCCGAGCGCGTGTCCACATCCGAGGCACCGCCCGCCTGCTCCGGCGACATGTACTCCGGCGTACCGACGAGCTGACGAAACTCGGTAAAGACCGTCCGCTCGGTCAGGCGGCTCTGCGTCGCCTTCGCGATCCCAAAGTCGATGACCTTGGCGTGTGGAGTTCCGTCCTGCGTCGCGACCAGCACATTCCCCGGTTTGATATCGCGATGGATCACGCCCTTGGTGTGCGCGTGCTGCACGGCTTGGCACACCTGCACAAAGAGGTCCACCCGCTCGTCGATGCTCAGTTCAGCGCGATCCGCATACTCGGTGATCGGCTCACCCTTCACCAGTTCCATCACAAAGTACGGCCGACCGGATTCGGACGCCCCCGCGTCAAAGACACGCGCGATGTGCGGGTGATCCATGAGCGCCAGTGCCTGTCGCTCAGACTCAAACCGCGCCACCACCGCCCGCGTGTCCATCCCCAGCTTGATGATCTTGAGCGCCACCAACCGCCGCACCGGGTCCACTTGCTCCGCCACATACACCGTCCCGAACCCCCCTTGACCGATCTCCTCGACAAGCCGATAGCGGCCCAGCATCATCCCCACGCGCTCACCGGGCACGTCAAGGCCCGGACCCATCGGCGTGGTCGGCGCCCCCAGAAACCCCGGGCGCTTCGCTGCCGAAGCGAGCAGCGACTCCACCTCTCGCCGGAGTTCCACATCCTCCCCGCACGCCCGGTCAAGAAACGCGCTCACCTCGCTCGCCGGCAATGCCGCCGCTTCCGCGTACACCCCCCGAACTTGTTCCCGATTCAGCATGCGTCAATCCGTCCCCGACACTTCACGCGAGAGCCACGCCCGCGCATAGGCCCACAACCGATCTACCTGCCGCGGCGAGATTGACAGCGCTTCGGCCGCCTCGTCACCGCTCAACCCGGCAAAGAAGCGCAGCCGCACCACCTGGGCCACGTCGGGCTCTGCCCCCTCTAAGCGTGTCAGGGCCGCGTCGAGCGCCATGATCTGCCCAGAATCGGGGTGCTCGGCCAAATCGAGAACCGAGAGAAACTCCCCACCCGGCGGCCGCCTTTTGGTCGCGCCCTTCGCCCGTGCATGATCGATCAGGATCCGCCGCATCGCCTCCGCCGCGGTCGCGAAGAAATGGGCCCGGTTCTGGAACGGCACGGCCCGATCCTGCCCGATTCGAAGATACGCCTCATGGACGAGGGCCGTGGCCTGAAGCGTGTGCCCCGGCTGCTCCTGATTCAGCCGCTGCTGGGCGATCGCTCTCAACTGGTCGTAGATCACCGAAAGCAGCGGCTCCGCAGGCACCTCACCGCCGACGCGCTCGCTCCGCGGCAACTCATGGCCACCAGACGACTGCATCCGGCAGGATAGCCGCACGGCGCCCGGCGCCGCGCCTGCGGTCTATCGAGGGTGCGTGATCCGAGACCGTTCACAAGCGCACGCGGTCTGTTGATCGATCAACGGCCACCGTTCTGGAGCAAAGCCGACCCTCCGCTCAAAGGCAGACCGCTCCACGCCGATGCTGTCGGCGACAACACCTCCGGACCCGCCATCCGATCGGCTCTCTCTGGCAACAAGGGGTGCGTGGGTACATCGCTCACACTCGAAACGGCCCCGCCATCAGCCCGCTTCAGCGGTCTTGCCCGCTCAGAGGCCACGCCTTCAGGCGTGGTCACACGCCGACACCACCCTCCCTGCGGCTTCCATCAGCCCGTTTCAACGGGCTTCCGATGTTGGGCCGCCTTCAGGCGCAGGCACATCACACTG
>JBQTIJ010000309.1:0-3205 GCA_052388255.1 Phycisphaerales bacterium | reverse complement strand
GGCCACCGCCCTGCCCGCCGCCGGGGCGACCGCCGCGGCCGCCACCCATGGTGCGGGAGAAACTCTCGTTCATGTCATGCGGGATGATGTGGAAGACGCCCTTGGTGTCCTTGGCGATGCAGTAATCGCTCGACCGCACCCAGTAGCCGTCGCTGTTTTGCAAGGCGACATCGAGGGCAAGGAACCAGAGGACCCCATCGATATCGAGGATGGGCGACAATGCGGCTTCGAGTTTCTCTGTCGGGGTTTCGCAGAGGACCTCGCAGAGGTGGATCAGGTCGTCCCAGTCGTGATCGTCATCGGCAGTCTTGATTTCGTAGCGGCGGGAGTAGTCGTTGATGTCATCGCCGATGTACTCAAGGCCGGACTGCGCCATGGGGCTTCCGTTGACCTTCCAGCGGGCCGCGTGCCCCTTGCCGCCCTTCACGGGTTCCTTGGCGGTCTCCTTGGATTTGGCCTTGGGCTTGGTGTCCTTCTCAAAGTGGCGCTCAACGAAGTCCTTGTTGAACTGCTCGACATTCGTGTAGACACCCCAGCTCTCGCCGTTGATGACCACGCGGACGAAGTTCGCCCGCGGGGTGGGGAGATACTTGCCGGCGATCTCCGAGTAGAGCACGGTGCTCATCATCGAGGGATCACCATTGCCGTTAAGGAGATTCAGGGTCTTCACCCCCTGGACGCGCTGCGAGTCGTTCTCGAACGCGACATCGATGTTGAGCGACCTCTTGGAGCCGGCACCGATCATGAAGTACGAGGACGAGCCCCGGAAGCTGACGCCCACACCGGAGTAGCGGCGACCGTCGATCGTCATGTTGGCCGGAACGAGCACGTCGGTTGTTTTGAAGTCCGCAAGCTCGGCCTCCCAGTCGGGATTCTCAAACTCAAGGAAGACCGTGCGGAGTACGGAAGTGTCGTAGAAGGGACGATCCGCGAAGGTCTTGACATCAGAAATCGACACCTTGGGGCCCGGCTTGGGCTGTTCGCGCACGCGCCCCCCTGGTCCTCCTGGCCCACCCGGCCCTCCGGCTCCTCCGGGGCCTCCCCCGGGCCCGCGTCGCGGTCCCCGGTTGCCAACGTCGTTCTTCAGTGATTCGCGAGCCGCGGCCCGTTCCGTGGTGTTCAGGCGACCATCGCTGTCTTTATCGAAGGTCTTGACGAGTTTGCGGTCCTCCCCTCCTGGTCCCCCCGCCCCCCCAGGTCCGCCCGGTCCGCCAGGTCCGCCAGGACCACCGGGGAACGGCGGCATGCCTTCCCCTGGCTGGGCGAGGGCCGCCAGAGGCAGGGCGAGACAGGAGAACCCGATGGCGAGGAATCGCAGGTACATGGAGCGGGGTGTGCGGTTGTGCATGGGGTTGGCTGCGGCCGGAGCTCGCCGGAAAAGTGGAAACTTCACGAGTACTTGTTGGTTGTCGGCTGGAAGGGGTTGCGGGACACCAAAACCACGTGCGGGTCATACCCTCCCATTCACGGATCAATCACGGTGAATCTCCAAAGGAATGGACCATGAACAAGGGCGACCTCGTTGAAACCGTCGCGGCGGAACTCAAGACCAGCAAGCAGGACGCGGCCCGCGCCATCGAGGCGGTATTGACAGGAATCGCGATGGGGGTCAAGACGGACGAAAAGGTGAGCATCGTGGGTTTCGGGACCTTCCAGAAGAAACTCCGCCCGGCCCGGACGATGAGCGATCCTCGTACCCGCCAACCGCTTCAGGTGGCCGCGAGCACCACCTGCACCTTCAAGCCCGCGTCGGCCCTCAAGGAATCACTCTGACGGTCGAGTTCCAAGTGCAACACCGGCGCAACGCGCCCCGGGTTGCGGCAATCAGCATTCCGGTCTTCGGTTACACTCTGTAGACATGAGTCGGGCAGCCGCGAGCAGCTATTTCGTGATGGCCAGCAAGCCCGGGGGCGGGACGACTTTCCGTCTGCGCACGGCGCGAAGCCGGCCGGCCTTGGGCGAGGCCATGCGGCGCGAGCGGCTGAAGGTCGTGCGCGCGTGGGCCCTCCCCTCGTGGGCGGGCGGTGGGGACCGCGGGCTCAAGCTTGCGGACCACGCCATCCTGAACGACCAGTTGGCACAACTGCTCTCGCGCGGCGTACCTCTGGTTGAAGCCCTTGAGGTCTCCGCCCAGACCGTCTCACCCAAGGCGCGCGGGCGGGTCGAGAAGATGCGTGAACTGGTCGCGGCGGGTTCGAACTTCGCCGACAGTTGCCGGACCGTGGGCGGCTTCGACAATGTGACCTGCGCGGTGTATCAGGCGGCGGAGCGGACGGGCGACCTTGCCGGAGCCGCGAAGCAACTGGCGATCACCGTCCGTCGGACGCTCGCCGTGGCCGGACGGGCGGGAACGCTGATGGTCTATCCGGCCATCGTGATGATCGTGAGTCTGGTCGTCGCGATGGTCATGCTGGTGGTGGTGGTGCCCAACCTCGGCACGCAGCTCTCCGAGGCGGGGGTTGATCTCCCCGCGTATACCAAGGCGATGGTCCGCATGGGAACGTGGATGGAAGCGCACATTGTCCTTGTGCTGGGGGCGGTGGTGGCGCTGGCGGTCGCGGCGGTGGTGGCGCGCCGGCGGATCGGCAATATGGCGGGTCGGTTTATGCGGAGCGCGCCCTTCTTTCGCGAGGTGGTGCTGGCCCAGGAATCGGCCCGGTTCTTCACGGTCATGGCCGCGATGAGCCGTTCGGGCGTGCCCCTCGCCGATGCCCTGGCGACGGCGAATCAGGCGGTCAGCCACCCCCGACTGCGCGGACAGATGGAGCGTCTGCGGATCAAACTGGTCGAGGGTGGTGTGCTCCGGCTTCTGATTGACGCTGTCGAAGCACTCCCGCTTTCGACCCGGCGACTGCTGATCGCAGCGGAGCGATCGGGCGACCTTGAGTCGGCCTTCAACGCCCTTGCGGGCGACATGACCGACGAGGTCGATCGCCGGAGCCAGCGCCTCCTCGCGGTCATGCAGCCGCTGATGATCATCATCATGTTTGTCGTGATCGGCGGGCTGCTGGCGTCGGTGATGGTGCCACTGCTCACCCTCTCGGGCAAAGTGGGGGGCGTGCAGGGCGCACCGTGAGCGGACCGGCCCCCACTTTGCCCGAGAGGGTGAGCAGTGGCACCATCACCGACGCCAGCAGCCCGCCGATCACGACAAACATGATGATGATCATCAGCGGCTGCATGACCGCGAGGAGGCGCTGGCTCC
>JBQTIJ010000308.1:0-20187 GCA_052388255.1 Phycisphaerales bacterium | reverse complement strand
GCCGATGACGGGCGCGAACTTGAACCCGTGCCCGCTGCAAGCGCTCGCGAAGGTGACCCGTGGGTGCGCCGGGTGGCGATCGATGAGAAAGTGACCGTCGCGCGTCGAGGTGTACAGGCAGGTCCGGATGGCGAGCACCGGGCCATCGGCCATGGGGATGCGCTGGCGCAGGAACGCACGGACGGTGGCCTCGTCGTCGGCCGTCACGCGCCGGTCGATGGTCTTTGGACTGGTCGGTTGCCCTGGGGCGTGCAGCGCGACCTTCAGCCCCGGGGCATCGGCGGTTTCTTTGTGCAGCGGGAACCCATAGTGGAGCGAGCCGTCGGCGTTGTGGAAGCAGAAGACCCCGAGGCGCGGAGCCCGGAAGAGTTCGGGCTTGCGGGGGGCGACCCACAGGAGCGTTTGTCGCGTCACCGAAAGGCGCGGGGCGAGATCGGGGAGCAGTTCACCCATCCATGCACCAGCGGTGAAGATGGCACGCTTGGCCCGAACGGTGCGCTCGCCAGCAAGCCCACGCGTGTGGATCTCGACCCCGCGTGGTCCGCTCTGCCATGCGATGACGCGCTCGTGCGCGGCAACCCCGGCCCCGAGCGCGAGAGATCGCGTGACCATGGCGCTGATCGCCCGTTCAGGGAGGAGCACACCAGCGGTGGGCTCGACAAGGGCCGCGCTGGCGCGATCGAGCCGGAAGGCGGGGAACGCGCGGCGTGCCGCGGCAGGGGTCAGCAGCGTGTGCCGGAGGCGATGGACGCGGGCGCTGTGAAGAGCCCCAGCGAAATCGGGCATGTCGGGCGTACCGAAGTAGACCCCGCCGGTGCGGAGACGGAGGCGCAGGCCCGATTCACGCTCAAGCCGATCCCAGCCGGTGTAGGCCTTGCGCAGGAGCGGGACATAGTCAGGGTGCTCGTAATAGCAGAGCCGGATGATGCGCGAGGAACCGTGTGACGAGCCCTGCGGGCCGGGGATGGGACCGGCCTCAATGCCCAGGCAGGGCTCCCCGCGGCGCGAGAGCGCAAGGAGCGCGGCCGAGCCGTGTGCGCCCAAGCCGACAACAACCGTGCCGGTTCGCGTGATCGCCGTCCGCGCGCTCAAGGAATCATCGTCCCGCCCTGTCCGAAGTACGTCTCTACGCCCAGCGACTTGACGTACTCCTTGATGCACTTGACGGCTTTGCGCAGGTCGGTCCAGTCATCGACGCTCTTGACGTCGCTCATGTTGCCGTCGCCGTCGATGATGACGTAGACCTCCTTGGTCTCGTCGCCGCTGCATTCGAGAAGATCAAAATCGCCGGAGTCCTCGGCGTAAACGACGGCGCTCGTTTCGCTGCCTTGGTCGGCCGCGAGCACTACCACCTCGTGCGCCTGGTCCTCGAGGAGGTAGCCGATGACAATCACGGTGGTGCCGGCGGCGACGATGGAGGCCCGTCCGGTGGTCTGGAGGGTCCAGCGTCCGCGCACGTATCGCCACCACGGCGGGCGCGGCGAGACTTCAATCCCAAAGGCCGGACCAAAGGCATCCCCGAGGCAGCGGGTGGAGGGTGGATTGGAATCGGCATCGCGCTCGACCTCGGTGTACACCGGGGCGTACCCCTTGCCCTTGCCCAAGGGCGTGGCGACCACGAGCACGCCCCGACCGGCTGTTCCCGCGGCCGGGGGCTTGAGCGAGGCGTAGGTCGTTCCGATGAGCACCACATCGCGGTCCTTAGCACACCCGCCGGTGAAGAAGGCGACGAGCAGAGGAAGGATCGCAAACGCGACGAGGCGAAGGGAGCTGCGGATCATCGTGAGGGCTCCTTCACGGCGACGGCCCGTGAGCGGATCCAGTGTACCAACGTCATGAACACCGCGCCCATCGCGCACGCAAAGAGGAGAATAAGTGGGTTGACCAAGTGGTTGAGCCATGCAGCGCTGACGAGCGTGCCGAGCAGGATGATGGCGGCGATGATCCCGCCGAGTGCCAGGAGCCCGAGGCGGTAGCGCCTTGGCCACCAGCGGCGGGCCGGGGCGCTGCTCGTCACGGCCCCCGCGCCCACGAGGGTGAGCAGCACGGCGAGAGCGGACTCACCCCAGAAAGTCGGCGCGCGAGGGAAGGAGTTGTTGAAGAGGTGCTCGATGGCTCGGGCGTGCCAGTATCCTCCCGGGTAGACGCCGCCCTCCACCGACTTGTGATCGTCCACGGTGCCGGCCGTGTCGCAGATGACAACCACGGTGTTCCGAAGGCGGGCGAGCGCGGCAGGATCCGCCCGGGCCACGGCGGTCAGCCCGACAGAGGCACGCTCATAGTGCTCGGCAGCGCCGAGGGGGCAGAATGCGATTGCCTCAAAGACCTCAAGCCCTTGACGGTTGTCCACGGTCGTCGCGGTGACGCGGATCGACTGCTCGGGCCCCGGCGCGGTTGGGTCTGACCCCGCGCCCGGACCTCGCACGCCGGCGAACTGCAGAACCACGCGGTCAAGGTCATAATCGAGGGCATACTCCCGCTTGAGCTTGGGTGCGAGAGCCGCGGCGTAGGTCTCCAGTGCGAGCGAGGGCGTGGGATCGATCGACCGAGTGCCGCGGAGAAGCATGATGCCGGTCGTGCGCTGCTCTTCTGAACCCATCGTCGGGGCGATGGTGACCCCCTCGGCCACACCCCAGCGCCCTGCCGCCCGGGTCATGGGGACATAGGCCGCGGAGGCAGCGGGGAAATCACCATCCATGGCGGTGTTCTCGCCGCGGAGGGCGCAGACGATGGACGTGCCGGCGGCCCGGAGTCGCTCGACGGCGCGGATGAGCCGGGCATCTGCCTCTGCGTCTGGGCCCGGACCGGCGATGTGGATGTCAAGGGCGACAGCCCGCGGGGGCGCGGTGGCGAGGGCCTCGAGCGCGGCGGCGAGAGTTGATCGGAACTCCACAAGTCGCGAGCCGACAGCCGCGCGATACTCGTCCTTGGTCTGCCCCGGCTCAGGGCCGATGGGGATTCCCTGGGCGGAGTACGCGGCGCGGTCGCGGGCGAGGATGGTCACATGCTGAAGCGGGCCGGGCGGACGGAGCGCGGCGAACGCGCGGAGACTCAGCGACTCGCCGGGGAACCACTGGTTGGCCAGGGGCTCGCCGATGAGATCAGTGAGAAACAGGGAGGCGAGGACCGTGAGGAGCACGCCGAGGGCGGGGCGTCGCAGCAGCGCACGGCGCCCGGCCGCGAGGGCCCGGCCGTAGAGGGTTCTGCGGCGCTCGCTCGGTCGATCGCCATCGAGCACGGCGCGAAGGTCGCGCGCAAGGTCGCCGGCGGTGGGGTAGCGGTCCTGGGGATGCTTGGCGAGGGCCCGCGCAAGGATGGTGCGCACATCGGCCGGCAGGGACGCGGGCGCGGGACTGGTGAGATCCGGCGGTGTCTCTCGGATGACGCGATAGGCGGTCTCGTGCTCGACCCCCACGAGTCCATAGGGCAACATGCCGCAGAGGAGTTCATACAGCACAACGCCGAGCGAGTAGACATCGCTGCGGCGATCAAGGACCGCGCCCAGGCGTGTCTGCTCCGGGCTCATGTAAGGGACCGTGCCGGCAAGGTCACAGCGGGCCACGCGATCAGCATCCGGGTCGGCGGCCCGGGCGATGCCAAAGTCCACAACGATGGGCCGGGCCGGCTCAGCACCGGCGGGTTCATGCACAGGAAGGTTGGCGGGCTTGAGGTCAAGGTGAATGACGCCGTGCTCATGGGCAAAGTGCACCGCCTCCGCCGCGCTGACCATCAGCCGGAGGCGCGCCGGCAGGTCGAGGTTCGTGTCCTTGGCGTATCGGGTCAGCGAGCGGGCCCCGCGGACACGGTTCATCACGAGGTACGGCCGGGCCTGGCCCATGCTGTCGCGCGAGAGGCCAAAGTCGCGCACCTCGATGATGCCGGGGTGGCCCGAGAGGCGCGAGACGCGCCGTGCTTCGCGCTTGAAGTCCTCCACCTGTGCTGGGCCGGCCACGCGGTGCATGAGCTTGATGGCGGCGGGTGTCTTCAGAATCGAATGGGTCGCTTCATAGACCGCGCCAAAGCCGCCGCCGCCCAGGCGCGCCCCGAGGATGTACCTTCCCACCCGGGCGGGCGACCGCATCAGAGGGAGAAGGTCCGTCGTGGCGATTGACGGGATGGCCGCAAGGGGCGGGCTCTGCCCGAGCGCGGGCGACGGCGCGGTCATCGCCGCGGGGTTCACCGGCAGCGGGTTGACTGGTTCCTGGGCCATGGGCGATAGAGTGATAGGGCGGCCCCGACGCGCGGGGCGTGCCCGGGTGATGCCGACACTCAGGCCCCAGCGCTGTTGAGTTCGATGGCTCGGGCGTAGACCGATGCGAGATTCTCGACCATACGGCCCGCGCCGAAGGCCTCGGCGCAGCGGCGGCGACCCTCTTCCGCGAGCCGCGCGCGGCGGGCCGGGTCGGCGGCGAGTTGCAGCACGGCGCGGCCGAGCCCGGCGCGGTCGTGGGTGGGCACCAAGAGGCCGGTGACTCCGTCAATGCACGCTTCCCCGGTGCCATCGCAGTCATACGCCACGGGACAGACGCCGCAAAGGAGCGCCTGGGGGACGGTCCGGGGTAGCCCTTCGCGCGAGCTCGGATGAACCAGCATGTCCATGGCTCGAACCAACCCAGCGACGCGCTCAGGAGGGACAAGCCCGGTCAGAACCACCCGTGCCTCCTGGTCGTGCGGGCCGGGGCGATCGAGCTCGCGGACCCCGATACCCAGCGTCCGCACCCGCGCCAGCAGCCGCTCGCGACGCCATCCGTCGCCGACCCAGAGCAACCGATAGTGGGCCCGTTCGGGTGAGCGGAGCGGCTCGCCGAGGGCATCGAGAATGTCGTCATGGCCTTTCTGATCGGCGAGGCGAGCCACAGTGCCGATGACAAGGTGTCCATCGCTGAAGCCGAGTGCCGCCCGGATGGTGGCCCGATCCTCCCCCGGCGCGGGAACCAGAAATCGCTCAGACTCCATGCCTGAGCGCACCGTGACGTACTGCTCCGGGCCGCCGATGCCATGGGCCAGGTACTGCCTCGTCATCGCGTCCGCCACGCTCACAATCATGTGACAGCGCCGCGCCGCGTACCGCTCGCTCAGCACATACAACCGATGAATCAGCGGGTTCTGCCCATCGAAGAAGGGCGGCCCATGGATGGTGTGAACGACCGCCGGGCGCGGGCGGGCGGACCACGCCGCGGCGCGACCGAGCACGCCCGCCTTGCTGCTGTGGGTGTGTACGACATCGGGCCTGAGGCGCTCGATGAGCGTGCCAAGCTGGCGCCGGGCCCGCCAGTCGCGCAGCGGGTGGATGGCGCGGACGAGGTCGGGCACGACATGGGACGTAATGGCGCGGCCGACCGAGCCAGGAGAGCGGAACGACTCGACACGTTTGAGGAGCGACCCCTCCGGGCCATAAATGGGCCCGAAGGCAAGGTGGACCTCATGCCCAGAAGAGGCCTGCCCCTCGCAGGAGAGAACGGTGTTTTCCTGTGAACCGCCAAGGATCAGGCGGGTTGAGATATGGAGGATGCGCATGGAGTGGTGGTGCCCGGCCGGGTATTACGGCTGTTCCGGCCCGCTCAGGAACTCCATCCCGGTCCGGATGTTCGCGAAGACTTCCCCATGCCAGCCGTGTCCACCTTCATATGTCGCGAGTTTGGCCCGGCCCTTGCTCTTGTTCAGCATCTCAAAGGCATCGTTCGCGAAGCGCACGGGCACAGTGCGGTCCTGCTCGCTGTGCAGGATGTAGTACCGCTTCGCCCCCTTGCCCCGGAACCCCTCTTCGCCACCGGCCCCCTTTGCGCCAAGGTCGCCCCCGCCCGCGAACTGCAGGCCCTCGGTCTGCTCGGGCTTGAAGACACTCATGGCGGTGAAGGCACCCTTGAAGAGGGCCTTCTCGCGCAGCATGAGGGCATACGCGGGCGGTCCGCCGGAGGACCAGCCCATGACATACACACGGTTCGGATCGATCTCGATGCGGGTCTTGAGGTCGGCCACCACCGCATCCGCGAATTCCTCGGTGCTGAACTTGCTCGACTTCTTTTCGCCCCGGTAGGGGTTCTTCTCGATCGGCCAGACGACGCGGTCAAACTGCTTTTCCTCCCAGCGCGGCGCGACCATCTGAGCAACCACCCACCCCGCGCCAGCGTCGGGAAGCCCGCTCTTGAAGATGCGCCGACAGAAGAGATTGAACCCCGCACCTCCGTCCCCGCCGGGGAGGACCACGAGCACCTTGTAACCCGTCGATGGCGCCGCGTTCTCCTTGCCCACGCCGATCATGAAGTAGCGTTTGTCGTTGTCAAAGCCGGCCCGCACGTCCGCGCTCGGTACATCGAGCACATCCGCGCCGGCGTCCTCAGGGGGCTTGGGCTTGCCGTCGTCCTTGGGCGACAGCGCCTTGCCGCTGGGGGGGACTTCGAGGGCACGGACATTCTCCGCGAACCGGCCCCGGTTCTTCTCCCACCAATCACGCCACCATGCCGCATCCTGTCCGGCCTTGATCCGTACACCGGTCAGGGGCGCAAGGCCGGAGGTGTTCACCGTCTGCACAGATGCGCTCGTCCCTTCCGCCTCCATCGCCGCGATCAGAATGGGGATGGACCGTGCATCGCCGATCCCCGCCAGAGTCCGACACATCGGCGGCAGAACCAGCCGCAGTTCGGCCTCGTTGGTGAACGATTCGGTCAGCAGGCCGTGCAGCGCGTCCACGGCCCAGATCGCCTTTGCATCGCCCAGCATCGCAATCGCCCAGGTACGCACCGCCCCGGTCTTGCCGGATTGGATCCGCGGCAGCACTACCTTCTCCAGTTCCGGGCGGCGCATCCGCATCCCACCGACCAGGCGCATCGCCGTCTGCATCTCGGCCTCGCCCCCGTCGAGCCAGCCCTCAAGGACCTCGAGCCACCCCGCTTTCTCTGACGCGCGGCGGCCGGTGCCCGTATCGCGGAGCAACTCGCCGTTCTCTTCGATGAAGTCCGCCAGCGGGCGCACGCCCTCTCCCTTGGTCTCGCTGGCCCGCTTCACCCACGCCTGAATGCTCTTGGCCAGGGCCTCGTTGGCGTCCTTGCCGTACTGGCCCTCGAACCACGGGTAATAGGCCTCAAAGTCCTCGGCAAAGTCCACCAGCGCGATTTTCTTCAGCCAGCGCAGCGATGAGGCCTGCACAGCCGCGGACTGGTCCCTCGCCCCCAGATCAAGCACGTCCACCACACGCGGATGGATGCGGTCCTTCTTGGCGCTCTCGTCAAACTCGTTCTCGAGTCGGCGCGAGTAGAAGGTCTGCATCATCTGCTGCTTGACCGAAGGCGATTCGATCGAAGACCACTTCTCGCGCAGAGCGCGGAATCCCGCGTCCCCCTCCGCGTTCGCCAGTTTCATCGATAGCGCATACGCCGCGCGGTTGTCGTCCTCCTCAAGGTCCTCGATCTCGGAGGCGAGTTCCTCGACGAGCGCCGCCTGCTCCTCCGCCCCCGGGGGCGCGACCTCCGTGTGCGAGGCAGGAAGCACCAGCGCGGCTCGGGGCGCCGGGGCCGCGGGCGAGAGTGCGACCATGGAGCCGAACGCGGCCAATGCCCAAAGAGTCTGTGAACGCATGACGGGTCCTTTCCGGATACTCCCAGCGTCTTCTTGGGTGATACCCGGCGGCGATTCTAACGGTGCAACTCCGGCGAGGGGAAGCGGGCTCCGGCTACGCTCGGACCACCCGCCACCGCCCCCGCCTTTCTGCCGCGTACGCCGTGGCCTGAACACCCTGAACCAGACCATGACCAACTCCTCCACCGAACCCAGCCGCCCGGCCGACATTGACCCGATCAGCACCCTTGCGGAGGCCCATGCCGGGGCGCCGCAGGACCCCGCCGCCCGTGACCGGCTGTGGCGCGGCGTCTTTGACCTTGAAGAGTGGCACCTTCTCGAACACACCAACGACCAGCACCCGCCCAAGCTCCTGACCGGGCGCGAAGATGGACGGAGCTGCGTGCTCGCGTACACCTCAAGGCCACGGGCCGAGGTCGCCCGGGCACACTTCGCCAGTGTCATGCCCGGACAGCGCGTGGGCGTCGTCTCGATCTCGCGGCTGGGGGCCGCGGCCCGTTCCTGCTCCGAGAGCGGGCCGGAGTTCCTGCTCTTCAACCAGGGGACCGGCGGGCCCGGCTTCGGCGAGACACTTGAGAGCATCGCCGCCATGCAGGAGTACTTTGCCGATGCCCTCCCGGAAGGGTGCCTCGACCGATTCGCGCGCATGGCGCTGCGGATCAATCAGCCGATGATGTGGGGTCGCCTCCACCGCCAGATGGCCCGGCGCGGAGAACTGGCGCTGGTGCGAGCCGGTGCCGACTCCGGCCCTGTCGTCATCACCGTCAACGAGCGCCGGAGCATTCTGGTCTTTACGCATCCGTCGCGGTGCGGGCCGGGGCTCGAAGCGTTCAGGCAGGCGGGCGGCGGTCGAGCGGCACCCGTGCTTCAACCGCTGAGCGGGTCGCAACTGGTGGCCATGTGCGCCGGCGCCCCAAAGACAAACCCGGCGGCACCCACGCACCTGACGTTCAACCTTGGAACCACGCCCTTCGGGGCCACGCTCATCGAGTTCGGCGGCCAATCGCACTGAGGCCCAAGTCGAGCGGCCATCGGGTCGATAACACGAGAGTCCTGGAGGTTCCCCGTGCGCGCACTGCGCTTCGATGGTTCGACAACCCGGCTTCTGCGCGATCTCCCGCGACCGGTGCCCGGGCCCGGGGAGGCGCTCGTCCGCCCCACCCTCGTGGGCATCGCGTCGGCCGACCTTGAGTTGACGCGCCCCGGTGCGGCTTTCCGGGGCACGCTCGGACATGAGTTTGTGGGCGTGGTGGAGCAGGTGACGCTCCCTGAAAGCGCGTCTCCGGCGCTCGTTGAACGCGCCAAACGCCTGAAGGACCGACGCGTGGTCGGCTCGATCAACATCGTCTGCGGCAAGTGCGACCTCTGCCGAGCCGGGCTGAGCACTCATTGCCGGGTCCGCACGGTGCTTGGCTGTCTCGGGCGCGATGGGTGCTTCGCCGACGCGCTGACGATCCCGATCCACAACCTGCACCCCGTCCCCGAGGGGCTCGATGACGAACGCGCGGTCTTCGCCGCGCCGCTGGCCGCCGCGGCCCATGTGACGCAGATGATCCGCGTTGAAGGCAAGCCCTACATCACCGTTCTTGGCGACGGCCGTATCGGGCTCCTCTGCGCTCAGGTGATGTCACGACTCAACGCGAGCGTCCGGCTGCTCGGCAAGCACCCGGAGAAGTACGGCCTGTGCGAGCGCTGGGGCGTGAAGCACCGCCACATTGACGAGGTGGGCCGCAGGGCCGATCAGGACGTCGTGGTTGATTGCACCGGCGCCTCGTCGGGCCTTGCGCTCGCGATGCAGCTCGTCCGGCCCCGAGGGAAGATCATTCTCAAGTCGAGCGTTCTTCCGCTTCCGATCGCGCCCGGCGTTGCGGGGCCCGCCCCGGCGAACTCGGCGAACCCGGCATGGAGCACGCCGGTCAACCTCGCGCCGCTCGTGACCAACGAGATTGAACTCCTCGGGAGCCGCTGCGGCCCCATCGAGCCCGCGCTCGGCATGCTTGAGCGTGAGGAGGTGCAGGTCGTCCACCTGATCACCCGACGCGCCAAACTTGAGCAAGGCCCGGCCGCCCTTGAAGCGGCCCGCACCGGCAACATCAAAGTGGTCCTCGAAATCTGACGCAGCCCGCCGACGGCGCAGCCGCGGTCAGAGGTTGGGCGATCGCGTCAGTCGATCGTCTGAAGGCGACGGCTGCGGAAGCGGTCGATGACGTTCACGCTCTGCAGCGGCGGGTTGGTCCCGGGAGTCGTCGTCGCGAAGAACGTGTCGTGGATCTTCTGGGTGATGAACTCCACGTGGCCATCCGTAAAGACGAAGTTCCCACCATCGCGCCCGTGGTTGTCGCCGGGGCCGTAGTACCCCGGCTGCGTGTTCGCGGCCGTGGCATCCGCCGTGGAGTTGCCGCTCCCCGCGCCATACCACGAACGTGTTGAAAGATCACACCCGTCCGTCTCATCCCCCCACAAGGGCGCGGACTTGAAGAGCGCACCCTCGTCCGTCTTGAACCCCACGATGTACATGTACGAGATGTTCCACTGGACCACCTCAAACTCCGTCCCCGGAGCCCGTGGCGTCTTGATCTCCGCGGCGGAGTAGGTCGGCGCGCTGCTCGGCGTAGGGACATGGCCGTAGTACCGATCGGTCTTGTCCGCCGGACATGTCAGGACGCCGAAGCCGTCCACATACGCCTTCAGGATGGGGTTGCTGTTCCGCTCGCCGCGCAGGTTCGGGCGGTACGAGGTGGTGGCCAAGTTGCCGTTGTCGCCCACGTACCCATAGTCGCCCGTGGGGGCGGCCTCGCCACCCTCGGGGTTCTGATACAGACTGAAGAGGCCCGCCACGCCGCCATAGATGTACTGCCCATCGAGCACCCGGTTGGCCGGGTTCGGGTCGTTGAAGGCGTTGCGGTTGGCCGCGAGCATCTCCATCAACGGGTACCACGAGCGGTAGTCGTTTGAATACGAGGTCATGGCCAGCCCCATCTGGCGGCAGTTGTTCGCGCACGCGGCTTGGCGGGCCGCGAGGCGCGCCTTGCTGAGTGCAGGAAGAAGGATCCCAACGAGCAGCGCGATGATCGCGATGACGACCAGCAGTTCGATCAGCGTGAACGCGGCCGCAGATCCGGCTCGGGAAGGTTGGCAAGAACGCTGCCGCATGGGAACTGCTCCTGACGCGCCGCAGAACGGCGCGCCGAACACAACGGAACGAGATCGCTTCGAACTGACCCCGCAGAACCGGCGGGGACCGCCCGCGGGACTCTCTATTATCGTCGCCATGGGCGGATGTGCAAGTCTCCATTCGCTGCGAACGCAGTTGTGGGTTGCGGCAATCTGGGCGCTCTCCTCGCCTGGCGTCGCGACGGGGCACGACATGTCGGACACCGCACACCAACCCGGTCGAGTGGTCGTGACTCCAATCTCGACGCCTCTCGGGCTTGTCGATGTGACCCTCACCCCAGCGACACCCCTGCGATCAGCCGCGATTCGGGCCCGCTGGGAGGGATCGGATGCGCTGGTGCCTTCCGTCCCCCTTCATCGATCGTCGGGGCACGATGGAGAGGTCCTGACGGCGCGGCTCGCCCTTGGCGCACGTGCCGATGGGGCCGCGGCACGCATGGTCTATGAACTGACCACGATCGGTGCTTTTGGAGACCGATCAGTCTCCGTCTCGAACTCGGTCAGCATGGCCATGGAGCCCGGGCTCTGCACCCCTGATTGGGCCAAGGGGCTGGTCTGGTATCAGGTTTTTCCGGAGCGGTTCTGCAACGGCGACACCAGCAACGACCCCGCCGGGCCGGAGGTCTTCGCGCCTGGGTGGGAAAGCGACTGGGAGACCGTCACGACCACGGAACTCGAACACGCGCAAGCCCGGGCCATGGCCGACCCGCGCGGGCGGACGCCCGGGACCACCCACGAAGGGGCGACGCTGCGCGCTGTCATGAACGCCCGTCGATATGGCGGAGACCTTCAGGGGGTCATGCAGCGGACCGACCACCTCCGTGCCCTCGGCGTCGGTGGTGTCTACCTCACGCCCATCTTCCGGGCCCGCTCGGCCCACAAGTACGAGTGCGCCGATTTCCGACACGCGGATGAGACCCTCGCCGGAACCGGCAACCCCCACCGAAAGGGACTGGTGCCGGGAGAGGACTTCGCGTGGAGTAGCAGCGCTGAGAGCACGGACCCTGCCACCTGGACCTTCACCGCTGCCGATCGATTCGTGATCGATCGCTTCCTCCCCGCTCTGCGCAGCGCGGGGCTGCGCGTGATCTTCGATGGGGTCTTCAACCACACGGGCAAGGAACACTTCGCCTTCGTGGATGTCCTCGCCCACGGGCGCCAGTCGCCCTTTGCGAACTGGTACGACGCCGTCTACTCCACCGGCAGCGAACAGGGCCCGGGCGGCGCACGCCCGCCCGGGATGCTTCTTTCATGGCGCGGCTACGGGCATCGCAGCAGCGATCTCCCCTGCTTTGCGCAGACCGAGGACCGTGACCTCGTTGAACCCGTGCGCCGCCACATCTTCGACATCACGGCCCGGTGGATGGCCCCCGAAGGCGATCCCCAGCGCGGCATCGACGGCTGGCGACTCGATGTCGCGGCGGACATCGGGCTCCCCTTCTGGAGCGCGTGGCGTACTCACGCCAAGAGCATCAACCCCGATGCGCTTCTCATTGGCGAGGTCTGGTTCGATGCGGAACGCTTCTTCCGCGGCGCGGCCTTCGACGGCCAGATGAACTACCCCCTCGCCACCGCGCTCACCGGGTGGCTCGGGCGCGAACCCGCGTTCACGACGCTGCGCCTCTGGCGCGAGCTGCGCGACATCCTGCACCACCATCCGGCCACCGAGCTTGTGCAGTTCAACCTGCTCACCTCGCACGATACCGACCGCCTCACCTCGATGCTCCACAACCCCGGCCGCGCTTACGACCAAGGCGAAGCGCCAAGCACACGCCCGGGTGGCTACGACGGTGGACGTCCCAGCGAAGAAGCGGCCCGGCGGGCTGCACTTGGCTGGGCCATCATCGCTCTCCTCCCAGGTGCGCCGATGATCTACCAAGGCGAGGAATGGGCCATGTGGGGCGCGGATGATCCGCACAACCGCAAACCCGTCACCTGGCCCACGCACGACCGGGGGAGCGATCTCTGGAACCCCGTGCCGCCCCCCTTTCAGCGAATGTTCGACCATGTGGCCCGCTTTATGCGCCTGCGGGCAGACCCGGACCTTGGCCCGACGCTCCGCCTCGGCGGGCTTCGCGAGCATGCCTGCCCCGGTCATCCAGAGGTCTTCGCGTTCGAGCGCCAACTGAACGCCACTCGCCTGCTCGTCATCGCCAACCGCGCGGCAACACCCCAGCCGATTCACCAGATCGCATCGCCCGGATGGACTGCCGTAGTTGGGGGAGAGGGCGGCGAGGTCGGGCCCTTTTCGGTCGCTGTCCTTCGCTGGAACAGCGGCGCAAGGTCCGAGTAACCAAGGCAGGTTTCGGGCCCCACCCGTTTGGATACAGGTCGGTCTACTTTGAGCACGTCGCGGGCTCGGGAAGAGCGCCTGAACCCGCAGGAAAACGGGGTGATTATGGGCACTCTCGCCGTTGTGCAGTAGAATACCAGTCGGTCCCCACGCGGGGTCCGACGCATCCCGATTGCGTTCCGCGCACGCTCCCTTGTTGGAGTTCGGCGCAGGTGCATTCGTTCCGGGCATGCGTGCTGGCTCTCTCTTCCCCTTTCCCATTTGTTCCGGAGATGTGTATGACGAATCGCCGCTCGATGTCCGCCGCCGCGCTCTTGGTTGCGCTCGCGGGTGCCGCCGCCCAAGGCCAAGTGACGGTCAACGGCAAGATCGACCCATCGGAAACCGGTCTCTATGGCGCGGCCAAGTGGGTGCAGAACATCCCCACGCAGTTCGGTGACAACCTCGCTGGCGCTGGCGGCGGAGCCCCCGACGTGGGCATGCCCGCGGCCGTCAGCTCCGGCATCGAGATCGCGATTCCCTACGCCGCGCTCGCACCCTACGCGGGCACCGGCTCGATCAAGGTCCTCGTCTTCATCAACGGCCAGAGCCACGACTTCGTCTCCAACCAGTTCCTTGGCGGCAACGCGACCCAGGGCGGTCTGCCGACGAACTCGCACCCGGCCACCAACCCGCGCCTCCTGAACCTTGCGACCGAGTTCATGGGCGACCAGTTCCTGCTCGTGACGCCCACGGCCGCGCAGGTCGATCCGGTGATCGACGGCCTTCTCGATAACCCGCTCACCAACCCCAACACGGCCTATGGCCCGGTGCGCATCACCCAGAGCACGGGCACCGACTTCGGCGACGCCACCCACGGTGAACTGGTCCGCCGCACCGGTGCGGGCTCGGATGGTTCGGAACTCGACAACATCCGCGTGTCGCGCCGCAGCGCCACCAGCACGCTCCACATCTTCATCGGGGGCAATCTTGAGGCCAACTTCAACAAGCTCGAGATCTTCATCGACAGCAATCCCCTCGAGGGCCAGAACCGCCTCCTCTCCAACAACCCCGCCGGGCTGACCAACATGTCCGACGACGGCTCAGGCATCGGTCTCACCTTCGACACCGGCTTCTCCCCCGATTACTGGCTCTCGATCACTGGCGGCAACACCGCCCTGGAGGGCGACCCCGAGAACAACCAGGTCTTCGTCGATTACGCCACGCTCCCGGCCGTCGGCGGCGGCACCGGCTTCTTCTGTGGCGGAACCACCTACGGCAGCAACGGCGTTCTCAGCGGCGGCGATCTCGATGCTCCAGCCATCCGCGCCACCATCAACAACACCAATATCGAGGGCGTCCCCGGCGGGGATGTCGGCGATGCCAACGCCGCCCCTAACCGCGACCGGGCGTATGGCTCAGAACTCGATTCGGTCTACTCATACCTCGACGTTGCCAACAACAAGCTCTTTGTCCTCGTCACCGGCAACCTCCAGCTCAACTACAACAAGATCGATCTCTTCCTTGATGCCGCCCCCGGTGGGCAGAACCGCCTCCGTGGCGATTCGCAACTGATTGTCGTGGGTACCGACGAGGTCCGCTACGTCGGCAACTGCAACGCGGAGTTCAACGGCTTCAACCGCATGGGCGCCACGCTCGAGAACCTCATCATCAGCGATCCTGAAAACCTCCTCTCCGCCCGCCTCCCCGGCGACGGTCTCACCTTCGATACCGGCTTCGAGGCCGACTACTGGATCTCCTACACCAACGGCCCCGGCGGCCAGAACAGTGTTCAGCAGTTCTCCAACACTGCCATTCTCCGCACCGACGGGCGCAACCAGAACTTCTCCGGCAACTCGCTCGACTTCGCCGGCTACGACGGCGGCCTCAAGGCCGACAACGACCCCGTTCCCTTCGACGGCCCGCTCTTCAACGAGGCCGACCGCGGCGGCATCGCCGACGCTCAGGGCCTCGGCGCTCAATACGCCCCGCGCCACATCAACGACGCCATCCCCGATCTCTTCGCACCCACCGCCGGGCTCCTGCGCCTGAGCATGGACAACACCAACGTCGGCGGCGTCACCGCCACCGAGGCCACCGACGCCGTCAACGTCACCACCGGGCTCGAGTTCGAGATCGACCTCCGCGAACTCGGCTGGGACGGCGTCAGCGATATCAAACTCGCCGGGTTCATCAACGGCGACGGCCACTCCTTCATCAGCAACCAGGTCCTCGGCGGCCTGCCCTCCGGTCCCTCCTCCGGCGGCGGCTACGACGCCACCAACATCGGCGAGCCCCGCACCGCCAACTTCGCCAACATCACCGGCGATCAGTTCGTGACCCTCTTCACCAACGACACCGGCGGCTGCCCCCTCGACTTCAACAACGACGGCTTTGTCGAACCCGGCGACCTTGACGAGTTCATTACGTCCTTCTTCAGCGATGTCCCGGAGGAGCGCAACCGCTGTGACTTCAACGGCGACGGCTTCGTTGAGCCCGGCGACCTTGACGAGTTCATCACCGGCTTCTTCGAAGGGTGCTGACCATCACACCGCCCTTCCGGGCGGTGTCCTGCTGAATCGGTAGTCTCAAAGACCCCTCTTACACCCTCAAGCGACCCCGCCCGCGCGGGGTCGTTTGGTTTTTGTTGGCAATGCTCCGTCCTTCTGCGAAGATCCGCCGCCCCGGGCCGCCGCGTGTGGTAGTCTAAAGCCACAGAGGGCACACTGGGGCCGTTGGGCCGTGTTAAGCAGCAAGGACCACGCGCGATGCAAGGACACTGCAACATGAGCGGATTTCGTTGGGTACTCGCAATCCTCGCCGCCGTCACAGCGTTCGCGCCGGGGACCGCCTTCGGACAGGTGATCGTTCATGTGCGGGCCGATGCGCCCACTGGCGGCGATGGCCTCTCCTGGGGGACGGCCTTCAAAGACCTGCAGATCGCACTCGCCCAGGCCCGCGCGCTCGCGACCACCTCACCGGTCAAGGTCTGGGTCGCAGGAGGCACTTATCTCCCTGCTCCAATCACTGCCTCCTTCATTGAACAAGAAGCCGCGACTTTCACTCTCGCCGGCGATGTCGAGCTCTACGGCGGTTTCGCCGGGTTCGAGACCAGCACCCTTCAGCGCCGCCCTCACGAGCATCCATCGGTTCTCTCCGGGACCTTCCGCACAGATATTCGTGCCCGGAATGTCCTCACTGTCAGTATCGCCGGCTCCACCGTTGTCGACAACTGCATCATCAGCACAGAAGGATTCAGTCTCGACGAGTTTGGGCTCGGCGAACTGGTCCGGATCTCATCCGGCTCCGCCACCTTCCGCGGCTGCACGTTCGTTGCCCAGCCCGGCATCTCCGCCGCCGGGACACCCGGGGGCGTCACGGTGCGCGATTCTCTCGCCCGGTTCGAGTCCTGCCGCTTTCTCGGGTTGACCTCCGCTGGGACCGGGGCCGTGTTCGTTGAAGACACTCCGGGCGGGGCGGAGACTTATGCCGAGTTTGTGGATTGCCTTTTCTCCGGCAACCAGGCGACCTTCGCCGCGGGAACGGATTGCACGACCACCTTCAAGGGCGGTGCCGTGGTCGTTCGGAATGTCCCCGCAGGCGTCACTTTCTCCGGGTGTTCCTTCTTTGGGAACACCTACATCGGATCCTGTGGCGCCGCCGTCCGCAGTCAGGCCTCACCTCTTCGATTCCGCAACTGCCTTTTTGACCCCGCCGGCACCACCAGCAATGTACTGATCTCGACCTCATCGCCCGTGGAACTCAACGCCTGCATCTTCAACGGCGTTGTCACCTCCCCTGCGCTCACGACCATCGACACACTCGCCGGTTCACCCCTCATCGCCGACTTTGACGGCCCCGACAACATCCTTGGAACGCGCGATGATGACCCAGTCCCCGGCCCCGGCTCCCCCGCGATCGACACGGGGAACATCATCCTCGCGTCCCCTCCAAGCGTGACCGACGCTGCGGGCCGCCGGCGCCTCTTTGATGGTGACGGCAACGGCTCATCCTTGATCGACCGCGGCGCCCTCGAAGCCCGTTCCCCCATTTATTCCCCCGTTCTGTACGTCCGCCGGGCCGCCACAGGCAGCAACAACGGGGCCTCGTGGTCGGATGCCTTTAGCGGCCCGACCGGTGTCGCGCGCGCCATCGACCTTGCCAACACCTCCCCCGGCCAGTTCACCGAAATCTGGGTCGCCGCCGGACACTACACCCCCGCCGAACCGGGGCAGATCGCCGCGGACGGGTTCGTCCTCACTTCCGGCCTCCGCCTCCTCGGCGGCTTCAATGGCAGCGAGTCCGCCGCGGGCCAGGCCGACCCGGCAGCGAACGTAACCGTGCTCTCCGCGGACATCAACGGTGACGATGCAGGCGGGCTGAACCTGCGCGACAACTCGGCGAGTGTCATCAACGTCAAGGCCGTCGGCGATCCCACATACATCGACGGCTTCACGATCACCGGAGGAAACGCTCCCGACGAGGGCGGCGGCATTGCCCAGCTCCCCGGCCGACCACTCCAGGTCCGCCGCTGCATCATCACCGGTAATCGCGCAGCCATACGCGGTGGGGGCGCGGCCCTCTACGAGGGTGCCGAGGTTGTCGACTGCGTCTTTTCGAACAACCAGGCCCCTTACGGGGCGGCCATCGGGAGGCCCGCCAACGTGAGCGACGCTCGGGCGCCGGTTGTCCGCTCCACCCGCTTCGAGCACAATACGGCCGAGCTCAGCGGCGGTGCCGTCATCTTCGGCACCTATACAGACTGCGACTTTGTCCGCAACAGCGCGGGGACCAGCGGCGGCGCGGCTGGGGTCGGTGAAGGGGGTATTGGGTCCGTTCGTGTGGTCAACAGCCGGTTCTTCGGCAATACCGCAGGTGCGGGCGGGGCCGTATCGTCCTTCGGCAGCTTCGACAACTGCTTGTTCGTCGGCAACCGCGCCACCACCGGCAACGGAGGTGCCATGGAACGTCCGAACGGGAGAGTCTCCAACTCTACCTTGGTTTCGAACGTGGCACCCGCCGGCTCCGGTGGCGGCCTGGCCCTGCTGAGTACCAGCGTCAACACCCATTTAGAAAACAGCATCTTCTGGACAAACTCCGCTGCCAACGGCTCGACCGAGACTCAGCAAGTGTTCAAGGAGGGCACTGGTTCCGTCCTTCCCTTTGGGTCGATCATCCAGGGGTGGACCGGCACGCTCTTCGGCGCTGTTCCTTCGGCCCTGGTGAACGGCCTTGATCCCCGGTTCCTGCGCCCGCCCTCGCCCGGGGGCGATGGCCTCTGGGGCACGACCGATGATGACTACGGCGACTGCCGCCTCGCCCCGGGCTCACCCGGCATCGACTCGGGATTCAACGTGCTCGTAGCCGCAGACCTGCGCGACCTTGACGCAGACAACAACACCCAGGAACCTCTCCCCCTCGACTTAGCGCGGTTACCACGCTTCGTCGATGACCCCGCCACCCCCGACGGCGGCGGTGGCACCGCTCCCATCGTCGATCGCGGTGCCTTCGAGTTCCAGCCCGGGTGCCCGGAATGCCTTGGCGTGCGCCAGTGGATCAATCCCGCAGGCGGGCCCTTTGATTCTCCATACAACTGGTCGCCATCCGTCCCGACCGCACTCCACGACACCCTCTACACCCTCCCCGCCGCGTACACCGTCACCTTCACCGCCCCGACAACCGGCACGCTCACCAACAACTCCGCGGCTATCCGCGCAGGTTCCGTCACATGGTCGCTCGCCGGGCAGACCTACCGCCTCACCCGTGCGGAAGAGACGGCCCTTCGCATCGGCGATTCCAGCGGCGCGGCCCCATCCCTCACCATCTCGGGCGGAGTCGTCCGTGCCCCCTCCGTGCAGGTCGCCAGCGCGGTCGGATCAGCCGGAACGCTGAACGTCATCGGGCCGGGCACCCGACTTGTCGCTGCGGACGAGTCCCTCTCGGTCGGCTTCCTCGGAACCGGGAGCATGAACATCACCGGCGGCGCACAGGTCACCAGCCGCTTCGGATACGTTGGTGACCAACCGGGCGCATTCGGCAGCGTGCTCATCGATGGACCGGGATCGCGCTGGAATGTCCCGTTCTCGCTCACGGTCAACAACGGCACGCTCACCGTTCGCAATGGCGGCACACTTTCAACGTCCTTCGGCCTCTTCCTCGGGCAGGACGCCCGCCTCAACGGCAACGGCACAGTCACCGGCCCGGTCATCAACTTCGGCGTGCTTGAACCGGGCAACTCACCCGGCACACTCACCATCAACGGCAGTTTCACACAGGTCGGCGAGATCCTCGATCTCGGTCCCGCTTCGGGCCTCCTCCGTATGCAGGTAGAGAGCGTCACCCCCGGCCAGTTCGACCGCCTCATCGTCACCGGCCAGACCCAGCTCGGCGGCGGCCTCATCGTCGAATCGCCCCTCGGCGGCTTCCCCGCTCCACCCCCTGAGGGCCTCTCCCTTCCTCTCATCGATGCCCTCGGCGGTATCGGCATCAGTGACACCACCGGCATGCCCGCCGATCACTTTGATGTTGCCTTCTTCCCGCGTGTCCCCGGGCCCGGCGGCGGGCCCAGTGACCAGTTCCTCCGTCTCGAGCGACCCGAAGGGGGCGGTGCCCAGTTCTTCAACCTCACCACCGGCACCCTCGGTGCCCCCCTGAACGTCAACGACCCCGCCAACACCTCCGCCACCAGCACACCCTCCTCCGTCACCGCCGGTGACCTTGATGGTGATGGGTTGTCGGATCTCGTCTTGACCACCCCCTCCAACGACTCAGCCGTCATCCTCATGAACCGTGGCTCCATGGGTGGCGAGTGGCAGGGCTTCGAAGGGGCCGTCCAGTTCGCGGTCGGCACCAACCCCCAGGGTGCCACCATCTTCGATATCGATGCCGATGGCATCCCTGACCTCTCGATCGTCAATCAGGGATCCAACTCCGTCACCCTCTTCCGCAACACCACCATCCCCGGCAGCCACGCCGTCTCCCTCAGCGGGCAGGGGTCCCTCACCACCGGCCTCGGCCCCACCGGCATCATCGCCGGTGGCTTTGATGGCTCCGGCACCCGGCCCGTCATCGTCACGACCGATGAAGCCGCGGGTGTGATCAGCATCCTCATCAGGACCGGTTCACCCGGGTTCAACTTCACCCCCAGGACCAGCAAGCCCATCCCT
>JBQTIJ010000307.1:0-16678 GCA_052388255.1 Phycisphaerales bacterium | reverse complement strand
GGCGAGTGATTCGCCGGGGCTTGTGGATATCAGGCAAGGTCCAGCGCCTTAGCGCTGCGGGACGAAGTTGGTGTCGGCGGTCTTGGCCCAGTTGGCCCATTTGCGCATGTCGCGCAGGTCCTCAAGGGTCTGTGCCTCGGCGTGACCGTCAGCCATGGCGGTGACGGCCTTCTTGAAGTAGCGAGGATGAACCATGCCGTGCAGACCAGGCAGTTCATTCTCGTTGAAGACGTTGCTGGCGCCCCAAGCGTTGGCGAGCGAGCCCGAGCCGCGGCCCCAGGGATAGGCCTTGGGGCTGGTGACGAGCCAATGGCCGCGTCGAATAGTGCCGCCGTTGGGAACGTCCTGGGCGTAGCTCCAATAGGCACCGGAGGTGCGGACATCGCCGCCGCGGGAGGAGCAGAAGATCATCAGGTTCGTGGGACGCTGAATCTTGTCGTCACGGGTGACGTAGAAGTTGCCGGGTGGGCCGGTGGTGGCACCCGCAGCGGGGACGGGGTTGGCACCGGTGCGACCATCGGTAAGGACGTTCATGAACGCGCCGTGGCTGTATGAACCGCCGACGTAGACGCCGTTGTAGCCGAAGGAGGGGTGCCAAGAGAGACCCGTGTGGAACGAGTCCTGGGTGTACCCCACATAGTCGCCTTCAACCTGCGCGGTGGTGCGGGGGCGGAGACTCAGCACATCGAACTCCGCCGCATCGATCTGCATCTCGTGGCCCTTCCAGTTGGAATAGCCCATGAGGTGCAGAGTCCAGACCTTGGCGACAGAGTGGAAGAGGTAGCGGCCACCTGGATATGGATCAGGCGGAAAGAGCGAGTAGCGGTTGGTGCCGTGGATCCAGTTCCAGTGGGCGCCCGAGGGAAGGATCGCGCCTTTGTATTCCGTGTTGTACACCGCCCAGCCGGTGACCTGCTGCTTGATGGCGGAGAGTTCCTTGGTCAGCTTCGCGGAGATGCGTGCCTGGCCGAGGGCCGGGAGCACGATCGCCACAAGGAGCGCGATGATGGCGATGACCACCAACAGCTCAATGAGCGTGAATGCTGAGCGGGTTCGCCAGAGACTCTTGATGCTGGTCATCTTTGATGCTCCTTCTCGCAGGCCAGAACGGCCGAGCGGCGCGTCGTGCACGACCTCATTGTTCCGAAAACGTCGAGGTCCATTACCGGAGAACCCGGCGGCACGCATGACCTTCTCTAACAGACTAACACCCCCGAGATGCCCTGACAAGCGTTCACAGTCGGAAATTGTGCGGTTCGGGCATGACTTTCCGCCTCGGGTCCGCAGAGGAGGGGGAGACCTCGGGGAATTCCTATCAAAATACAAACACTTTTCAGGCGGGCAGGGGACCCCGTGTCGGACCCGCCGGCGGGATCGGCACGTTGGGGAGGGCTGGTGCCCCGTCGGTGACGTTGCGGTCCTTGCGCGCCTCAGCGGAGAGGAGATCACTGACGGTGGGCTTGCTGCCGAGCCCTTCGCCGCGCATGAGGCGGAAGACCTCGTCTGCCGTGAGGGTCTCGTGCTTGAGCAGGGCATCGGCGACGGCGACGACCTTCTCCCAGTTCTCGTCGATGATGCGCCGCGCATCGGCGTAGGCCTCGTCCACGTAGCGACGGACTTCTTCATCGATCACGCGGGCGGTCTCGTCGGAGTAGTCCTTCTCCGGGACAAACGACTGGCGCGTGTCCTCGCCTGAATAGCGGACGAAACCGAGTTTGTCGCTCATGCCCCAGTCGAGCACCATCAACCGGGCGAGGCGAGTGACCTGCGCGATGTCCATGGCGGCGCCGGAGGCGATGTCGGTGGTGATTCTCTGCTCGGCGATGCGTCCACCGCAGGCGACCCGCATGGTGGCCTTGAGCCAGCGCATGCCGTATCCGTATCGGTCCTTCTCGGGGATCGAGAAGGTGGCACCGAGGGCCTGGCCGCGGGGGATGATCGTGACCTTGTGGAGCGGATCCGCGTCCTTGAGAAGGGCCTGGAGGATGGCGTGACCTGCTTCGTGATAGGCGGTGGCGCGGTTTTCTTCCTGATCTGCCTTGCGGCTCTTGCGGGCGCGACCGAAGCGCACCTTGTCGCGGGCTTCGTCAAGGTCCTCCTGCTCGATCCAGTCCTTGTTCTGGAGGGTCGCGGCGATCGCGGCCTCGTTGATGATGGCGGCGAGATCCGCGCCGCTGAACATGGGTGTGGCCTTGCCCAGTCGCTCAAGATCGACGTCCGGGCCGAGTTTGACCTTCTTGGCGTGGACCCTGAGGATCTCCATGCGCCCCTTCACGTCCGGGAGTGGAACGTTGATCTGGCGGTCGAATCGACCCGGCCGAATGAGGGCGGGGTCGAGCACGTCCGATCGGTTGGTGGCGGCGATCACGATGACCCCGTCGGAAGGGTTGAAGCCGTCCATCTCGACAAGGATCGCGTTGAGCGTTTGCTCGCGTTCGTCATGCCCGCCCGTCGTGAAGCCCCCGCCGCGGCGACGGCCCACGGCGTCGATCTCGTCAAGGAAGACGATGCAGGGGGCGGATTCCTTGGCCTGCTTGAAGAGGTCGCGCACGCGGCTGGCGCCGACGCCGACGAACATCTCTACAAAGTCACTGCCACTGATCGAGAAGAAGGGGACATCGGCCTCCCCCGCGATGGCCTTGGCGAGGAGTGTCTTACCGCAGCCGGGGTCACCCACGAGCAGGACGCCGCGGGGGATGCGACCGCCGAGGCGCATGAACTTCTTGGGGTGCTTGAGGAACTCGATGATCTCCTCGACCTCGTCCTTGGCCTCATCAATGCCCGCGACGTCGGCGAAGGTGATGCCGGTCTTCTCCTTGACAAGGACCTTGTGGCGACTCTTGCCGAAGTTGCCAAGGACGCCCCCGGCCCCGCCCGCGGCGGATCGAAGGCCGCGGAAGAAGAAGAACATGAGGATCAACAGGGGGACGAGGACCCAAAGCATGACCACGACCATCTGCGTGACGACGCTGGTGGGGGCCTCGCGGAACTCGCCGCCGGTGAGGGTGTTGAGGTCGTTGCGCCACTGGTCGCGCGTGCTGGCGCTGATGCGGACGACGACGGTCTCCACCTCGCCCACGACCTTGCCGGCGCGCTTGCGGGCCCGGATGGTGCTCTCCTCGAGGACGATGGAGTCGGCCACGAGTTCCTGCTGCTCGTAGAGGTTGCGAAACTCGCGCCACTTCACCTCGCGCCCTTGTTCGGCGACACTGGTGAACATGAGCACGGCGAGCAGGCCGAGTGTGAGAATGGCGATGAAGCCAAAGAGCCCGCGCGGGGGGCGCAGGGAGGGACTCTCCTTGCCGCCCTTGTTGCCACGATCACCGCCCTGCTCCGGGGAATCGCCCTCAGGGGGGCCTTTTCGCTTGCGGTCAGGGGTGGGATTGCCTTCAGGCATGAGGGTTCCTTGCGGGCGCGGAACGGGCAGGCGCGGCTGCGGGGAATGCCCGAAACCGCGGAGTCGGCCCCGGACCGGGGACTCGATCGGCCACAAGAGGGACTATCGGTCCATCAGGACCCGAGGGTGACTCTGAGGATTCTACGAGGGCGCCGGGTGCGGTGTTCGCAGGAGGTTTGGAGGCCCCGGGGGTTCGGTGAGCGGGGCGATGCAGTCGCGAAGGGGTGGTACCTGGTCGTCGGGGGCGGCAAAGCGTGGGCGGGCGAAGTTGTCCCCACGAAGCGATGTTGGGGCCTGTTCTCAAGGTTGTCTGGTACACTGCACGATCGAGGATCATCCCGATCGGGCTCGTTCGACGCATCAGCGTTCGATCGTGCCCGCGGGGAGTCATGGACAAAGGCACGCAACAGGGCGTGCTGGATTGGTAGAAGGGGAACCAAGGATGAGTCACCGTCGCAACACTGTACTTTCCGCCGCGCTCGCTGCTGGGCTGACCGCGCCCCTTTCTCAGGCCGGTTCGCCGCGCCCGGTGGGAAAGCAAGATGGGACGACCACGACCGCGCCGGCGGCAGTGGCCGCAGCGGCGGGGAAGACCCAGTGCGTGGTGCTCGACGTGAAGGGGAACGTCGGCGTCATCGATGCGGGCGGGACGAAGAGCAAGCGTGCGGTGAAGGACATGGAACTGTCCGAGGGCGCGGTGATCAACACCTCGCACAACTCGGCGATCATGATCCGCATCGGCGCAGGACAGGTGCTGACGATCGACAAGATGACGAAGGTGGAACTGCGGCAGGCGATCAGCGACGCCGGGACAGACAAGACGGTGGTCGATCTCCCCTATGGACGGGTGAAGTTCAACATCTCGAGCACGGAGGTGGCCAACAGCGTGCAGATCGTGGCGCCGGATGCGACGCTCGCGGTGAAGGGGACGGAAGGATTGATCGACTCGACGCCGGGCTTCCCGACGGTGGCGAGCGGGGCGGAGACCAACACGGGTCGGTTCTCCGTTACGAACGCGGCGGGTGTGAGCGGTGATGTGACGGGCGATCAGACGGCGACTTCGGACAACCCGGCGCCTGCCGCCGTTGCGGAGTCGGATGTCACACTCGACACGGGTGCCGCGCAGGCGCGGGATGGCGACGAGAGCGAGGTTGTGGCCCGCGCCACCGGCGGCGGGGATGCCCCGGTGTTGACGATCGGCAGCACGCCCCCTCCTCCACCTCCGGTGCCGCAGATGAACCCGCAGTTCTTCATCGACGATGGCTCGCGGACGCAGTCCGGCCCGTCGCTGGTCCGGCTGAATGACGACGGCACCTTCACGACTGTTCGCAGTGGCGGGGCCTTCGCCGGGTCATTCGACCCCGGGGTGGTCGCGCACGCGGGCCTGGCGCTTCAGACGAACGCCTCCACAGGTGCGCGACGCGTACTGCGGCTGGAATGGGATCCCGATTCGGGGTATCGCCTGCTTTCACTCGATCTCGCTGACCCGGCGAGCGTTTTTACGAGTCTCTCGAGCAACAGCCAATCGGCTCCCACGCTGTTTGGTCTCGGGACCATCGGGCCGCGGATCTTCTCGATCGGCCGCCCGTCGCAGGGAGACTCAACGCTCGAGACGCGGATCTACGAGTTCGATCTTGCGAACAACCAGGCCCTGGCGCGGATGCACCTGCCCATGCAGGACGTCGGTCGTGATCTGGGCGGGCTCAACTCGCGCGGGACGCTCTTTGCGTTCGGACGGGTGGCTGACTTTGCCGGGTTCGATCGGTTCTATGACGGCGCGTTCCTTGAGATCGACCCTCGGAACAACTACCTGGCTGGCATCACCGGGCCGCTGGTGACGGGGCCCTCGACCATCTTTGATCCGCTGATGCTCTCTCCCAGTTCGCTGAATAACGGCGTGGTGACGGGCATCGGCACGATCAACAACAACATCATCGCGTCGATCATGGTCGAGGGCACGCGGTACTTCGTGGCGATCGATCCAACGGCGGCGGGGACGACCAACGACCCCACGATTCGACGCATCGCGTTGACCTTGGCGGGGGTCACGGGCGGTCTGGGTGGCGAATCAACCATCAGCCCCCCGGGGCCGCGGTCGCTCTCGAATCCGGCGGGCGGGGTCGATTCGTTCATCTCGCCGCTCGTCGGGGCCATGGCGTACAGGGGGGTGGCGGCGAACTCGTCATTCCTCCGGCAGATGGTGGCGGGAGAGGTCGTCCGGACCTCAGTGGACACCTCGGAGTGTTTCAGCACGCTGCTGCCGAGTGACCTCGGCCCGTTCCTTGCGAGCAACGTCAACCGTGTTTCGGGGGTCGGGCGATCTGTCTTTGATTTTCGCGCAACGCTCCCGTTCGGGCACCCGTGCCTGGCGCCGGGTCAGGTTGGGCTCTTCCCGGACACGGTCTTCCTCGATGACGCGGGGAACCTGCGTGGCTACAACCTTGATGAATCGACGCTGCTGCTGCGTCCGAACCTGACGTACACCCCCGATTCGGCGTTGGCCGGGTTTGGGCTTTCGATTCTCTCGAGCCCGAGCGGCAGCCGGCTGCTGATGCGGCTCGAGACGGTCGATCTGGGCAGCGAGTTCAACACGCAGATTTACACGCTCGACCTGGCGAATCGGACGGGCGACTTCGTGTCCATGTCAGACTACACCGGCTCGGTCCGGCTGACCGGCGCGGGGACGATCGGCCCGGGAACGGTTTACGCGATGGGTGAAGAGACCTCGGCTTCGGGCGGGAACACGATCACCACGGGGATCTACGAAGTCCTGCCGGGGGACGGCGGGATCATCAAGCGCATGTCGCTGCCACTTGACTTCGACGGTTCGTTTGATGTTGCCGGCAGCAACGTTCGTGGCTCGCTGTTTGTGATCGGGGACGCGTCCTTTGACTACAGCGGGAGCGACAACCCCCTGGTGTTCGAGGTCGATCCGCGGAATAACTACTTCCGCTTGGTCAATGAGCTTTTTACGAACGGAGCGACGGTGTTCGGTGCCGGGGTTGATCCGTTGGCATTCGACAACAACAACCTCACGCTGCTCGGTTCGGCGTTCATCAACGGTCGGCTGGTGGGGGTCGTCCGTGATGAAGACCTGCAGGTGAACTACTTCGTGCAGATCAACCCTTTGGCTACCGGGAACAACCCGACGGTCGTCCGGGTGAGCTTGACGAATTTCAATGCATCGGGGCTTGCGTCCGAGACGCCCGTCCTCCCGCCGCCACTCACCCCGCTGAACGGGCCGGGCCTGATCGATCAGTTCATGGACAACACGCTCGCGCAGGCGGCGTACAGCTCGCAGGTCGCGGGCTCTCCGTTCTTCCAGTTGCTGGTGGCGCGAGAGATCGATCGCAGTTCGGCCAACCCTGGGCTCTGCATCAACACCCCCGAACTGCAGGGGCTTGATTCGTTCTTGTTCTTGCACACCAACCAGATCGGCGGCGTGGGAAGCGCGGTCTTTGACTTCCGCACCACGCTTCCCTTCGCCCATCCCTGCCTTGGCCCCGGCCAGGTGGGCCAGCTTCCGCCTATCTTTTTCTTTGACGAGAACGGTGACCTGATCGGGCGCGATCCCTTCAACGAGGTTGAGGGCATCGTGGCGGCGGGGATCGGCGGCGCGACACCCGAACTCGAGGGGCTCGCGTTCGTGGGGAGCGCAGGTTCGCAGGGCGGGCTCTATCGGCTGGTCGGCCAGTCGGTGGGGACGAGCAGCAGTTCATGGACGCTCAAGTTCCTTGACCTTGCCAATACCGGCGCGGGGTTCACGAACATCGAGACCAACAGCTTTGACGACGTGAAGGTCGGCGGGCTGGGCGCGATCCACACACAGATCTTCGTGGCCTCGGCTTTCGAGCCCCTGAGCATGGGCTTCGGGGAGCAGGGGCTCTTCCTTTCTGAGATCGGGTTCGGTGACGGCCAACGCCGCGACCGTGGGTTCTTCCCTTCGAGCAACGTCCAGCTCGGGCTGACGGGCAGCAACGAAAGGGGCTCGCTCTTTGCGGTGGCGGACGTGCTTGGTTCGACGACCGGCGACGTTCCCTTCGCGCTGATCGGACAGGTGATCGAGTTCGACCCGCGGACGCAGTACCTTGCGAATGTCTTCGAGTTCATCATCGGTCCATCCACCGTCATCGACCCCTCGATCGAACCGAGCCAGATCTCGGCAGTCGACGGCATGGCGTATGTGGGCGACAAGCTCATTCTCGCCGTGCGAACGGTGAACGGCGACCGCGCCTTCGTGCTCTTTGATCCCACCGCCTCGGGGACGGCCCAGGACCCGACGGTGCTGCGGATCAGCGGCTCGGCCCGCATCTTCGGTGAACTGGCGGGCGAATCGCGCGTCACGCCGCCGCCGAGTGTGACGCTCGACGAGTTTCAGATTATCCCGGACCTTCGCGTCAATCCCACGTTCGCGCTCATGGGGTACTCCTCGCAGTCGATCTTCGCGGTGCAGGCGATGGTCGAGAACCACATCCTCGCCACCAGCCAGGATTCGGCCTTCTGCCCGAGTTCCGGCGCGCTGAATGTGCTCAGCAGCATTGTGCCCGGGCATGTGAACCAAGTGGCCGGCATCGGCCAGACGCTGGCGGATTTCCGCAACGGCATCCCTTTCAACCACCCCTGCCAACTCCCCCAAGATCAGATCGGTTTCTTCTCAATCGACGAGGACAACTTGACCCTCGCCCAGGTCAACCTGACCCATGGCATCCTGCCGTTCGGGTCGATCAGCGGGTTCAACCCGATCAGCGCCACCCCGGGCATGGGGATGGTGGTCTCCGGCGGTCTGACACAGGTCTCGCAGCCGCTGAGCCGGACGCTTTTCCGCCTCGAATCGCTCGACAGCGGCGCGGGGTATCTGAACACGCTCCGGATGATCGATTCCGCACCCGGCACCAACCAGAACAGTTTCCTGCCCGTGGAGACCTTCACCAGCGTGCCGGGGCCGTTGCTGACGGGCCTGGCTGCGATCGGCCAGGATCTTTATGTCTCCGGTCGCCTGGGCGAGGGCGGGCGGTTCGGCATCGCTCAACTTGATGTGGCCAATGGCACGATGACGACGCTGATCGATGCGCCCCTGCTGGGCGCGCTCTTTGACACCTGTGCGCTTGGGTCCTCCAACGAGCGCGGGACGCTCTTCATTCCCTCAGCCGCGGGCCCTCCGGGCATGGGGGTTCCTTTCTCGATCCTCGAGTTTGATCCGCGCAACAACCTGTTGGTTGATGCACGGTCGACGGGCGGGGCGTTCGCGCTCACGGTCTCGCCGGACACGATCAACAATGCCACCATGTTCACGAGTTTCAGCCAGATGGAGCGGGTCACGAGCATTTCCTACAACCAGGGTGCGGTGACGGTCGGCGGGACCATCACCACCGGCAACGGTTCCCAGCCCATCATCTTCACGATCGACATGGCGGGCACGAACTCGCCGGGCAACCCCGTGGTCACTCGGGCCTCGGACCTCCCCCGCCGGTCCTTCGGCTTCGCCGGGCAACTCCCCATCACCCCGCCCCCGCCGGCGAGCATCTCCAACCCGCCCTTCCCGGGCGGGATCGATATGCGCGGTCTCTCCGCCCAGTTCGCGGCCATGGCCTATACGCAGAACGCCTTCAACTCAGGTGTCCCCACCGCGCTCATCCGCAACGCCATCGCGGCGAGCGCGCGCGACATCGATGGTTGCCTGGCGAGCAGCGAGATCGGGAACCTGCCTTCGATCGTCCAGGGGAACATCAACTTCCGCTCGGGCGTTGGCCGGTCGGTCACGGAGTTCCGCAACAACCTGCCGACGAACCACCCCTGCCAGCCGAACTGAGCGGGGAGCGGCCGGGCTATGGACATGAGCACGCCTGCGCTGGTCAGCCGGCGGTGGCGTCGCGCGTGAGGAGTGAGACACCCTCCGGGAGGTGCTGCGCGATCTCGGAGATCACGTCGCCCTCGAGGCGGCGGGCAAAGAGCCGTCGGCGCGACTTGCCGAGGATCAGCGTGTCACAGCCGTAGGTCACTGTGTAGTCGAGGATCTCCTCGGCAATGTTCGGCGACTCAACATAGATTGGCACCAGCGGGACACCGGCCTTGCGGGCAAGCATGGCAACGGTTCCGAGCGAGGCCTGTGCCTCGGGGTCGTTCTCGACCTTGGGCACCGAGCCCGGTCGCATGTCGAGAACCCGCAGCGTGCGCACGTAGATGGCAAAGAGTGTGGCGTGACGGGAACGGGCGAGGTCCACGGCGAACTCGGCCTGGCCGCGGCCGCGGGCGGCGAGCATGATCTTGGGGCGGCCGGGGTCGATGGCGGTGGGGGCGGACCTGAGTTCCGCGAGCCAGCCGAGTTCGGGCGTATCAAGGTGCTTGTCGGCCCTCCGGGCCGCGCTCCTGCGGGCGAAGGCCCGGCTGGCGAGCACCAGCACGATCATGCCCACGACGAATCCGGTGGCGAGCGGGCTGGAGACGAGGATCATGGTCACCTCGGCCGCGACCATGAAGCCGCCGATGACCCAGAGGCCAGCGCGTTCTCCGCGGGAGATGGGGAGCGTCCGGTTCAGGGCGCAAGCGACAAGGTTGGTGGCGATGGCGCCGACGACGCCGAGGGCGTAAAGCTCCGCCAGCAGCCCGACATCCGAGCGCACAGCGGCGATGAGCAGGGCCGAGCCGATGCACCCGACCACAAGGGCGACCGAGGGGACGCCCGAATAGTTCAGCCGTGTGGTGGGGCGAGGAAGCTCGCCATCCTGCCCGAGGGCATATTGCACGGAGACGACCGCAAGGATGGCGGTGTTGACGGCGGAAAGCAGGAGCAGTCCGAAGACGATCGCGCAGGCGAGCCCGATGGCGTGGCTGACCGTGGGGCTGAAGAAGTTCGCCGCGCCGTGCTCAGCGACCAAGCGCATGGCATGATCGCGATAGTCGGCGACCTCCGGCGGCGGGGAGCCAGCGTGGACGATGAAGTCCGGCACGGTGACGTGCGCAACCTGGGGCAGAGCGCACAAGGCCACGCCGAAAATCATGTTGAAGACGACCACCTCGCCCAGTACGGGCCAGATGGTCCGCTTGGCCGTGCGTGCGACGGGC
The DNA here is from genome assembly GCA_052388255.1 of Phycisphaerales bacterium. Classification (GTDB taxonomy): domain Bacteria; phylum Planctomycetota; class Phycisphaerae; order Phycisphaerales; family UBA1924; genus JAEUIX01. The sequence goes on along the minus strand of JBQTIJ010000307.1, from coordinate 6,219 downwards.
TCCTTCATCAGCCCCGTCATGTTCGCCACCGCCTCCACACCGGAAAGGGCGAGGATGATGCGGACCAGCGAGACCCAGCGGTCACCCGGGGAGGAGACGCTGGGGTCGCCCGTGGTGGTTGAGCGAATCCCCTCCGCCAGGTTGGGAAGGACCATGATGGCGACAAGGGCCGAAACGGCGATGGCGGCGATGGCCACGATGAGGGCGAACCGCCCGGCGGACTTGGAACCAAACCAGTTGATCACGCCGACGAGGCCGATGCAGACCGCGGAGCAGACCACGATGGGCCCGGGGTTGTCGAGCCCGATGTAGCGCAGGGCCTCGACCATCGAGATCGCCGCCGTCACCAGATAGCCGGCAAGGAGGAGCGTCGCGCCGATGACCGAGAGCGTGGGGGAGAGCTGCCGAGCCGCGGCATACACGCCGCCGCCGTCAGGGAAGCACCGGCAGACCACGGTATAGGCCCATGCCACCGCGATGAGCACCAGCGACATGGCCGCGAGGTAATAGGGGGCAGCGTGCCCGACAAAGTAGAACGCGAGGCCCAGCACATACAGGCGGCTGGTGCCCCAGTCGCCAAAGAGCAGCGGTCCGGCGTGGAGCCATCCGAGGTCGCGGGGCCGCTTTTGACTGACAAGCATGGGTGAGGGTCGCGTCCGTCGGGAGCCGGGCGGGCGGTGGCCATAGCCCGGGCAAACAAGGGCGGGAGCGTACCCCGGGTGATGGCGTCCGGGCAACCGTCCTTAGGCCGACCGGGAACGGGACTTCTTGGCGGGCGCGGGCGTCTTTGCCTTCTTAGCGGTCTTGGGCTTCGGCCGGGGCGTGGGCTTTGACTTGGAACGGGCGGCAGGACGGGGAGCCGATTTCTTGGCGGGCTTCGCCTTTGGCTTGGGCTTTGGCGCCGGTTTGGCCTTGGCTTTTGGTTTTTCCGTGGGCTTCGTTTTGGCCTTGGCCGCTCGCTTTGCTGCGGGCTTGGCGGTGGCGAGTCTTGGGGCGGGTGCGTTGGCAGGAACCTTGGCGGGCACGTTGCCCGCGTGGGGTGCGCTTACGGGATCCTGGGCAGCGGAAGCAGCAGGAGTCGCCGCAGCGGTCGAACCCTTCCAGGTTTGGGCTCGCCCGCGGACGACCGTCCAAAGCGTTTCGAGCAGTGCTCGGGTGCCCATGTGGGCAGCGCCGGAAAGGGGGAAGACCTCAACATCGCGACCGAGCTTCAGTTCCTTGCGGAGTTGCTTGACCGCTGCCTCACGCGATTCAGCGTCCGGAAGAAGGTCGATCTTGTTCAGGCAGATGACCTCGGTCCGTTCCGCAAGTTCCATCGAGTACTGCTCGAGTTCCTTGCGGATCATCCGGTAGTTCTGTGCGGGGGTCGAGCCATCAAGGGGCGCGACATCGATCAGGTGCAGCAGCACGCGCGTGCGTTCGATATGCCGCAGGAAGTCATGGCCAAGGCCGGCGCCGCCGGAGGCACCCTCAATGAGCCCGGGGAGGTCGGCCAGCACGAGGCGGCGCTGACCGGCCGAACTGCCGTCGCGCGGGAGTTCCGCGACACCAAGCTGCGGGGCCAGGGTGGTAAAGGGATAGTCCGCGATCTTGGGATTGGCCCGGGTGAGGGCCTTGAGCAGCGTGCTCTTGCCCGCGTTGGGAAGGCCGACCATCCCGACATCCGCGATGAGCTTCAGGTCCAGCCGAAGCTCAAAGGCGTCGCCCGGGAACCCCGGGTGCGCGTAGGTGGGCGCCTGGTTGGTGGGGGACTTGTAGTGCTCGTTGCCGAAGCCCCCTCCACCACCCTTGGCGATCACGAACCGTTGCCGCGGCTGGAGGTCAACGATCAGTTCGCTTGTCTCCTTGTTGAAGACGAGCGTGCCCGGCGGCATGATGATGTTGAGGTCCTCACCATCAAGCCCTGAGCACTGCTTGCCACCCCCTGAGCCGCCGTTCTGGGCGTGCCAATCCGGATGGCCGCGGAAGTCGAGAAGGGTGTTGCACCCCTCGTCCGCGAAGAGGATGACGTCGCCGCCCCGCCCGCCGTTGCCGCCGTTAGGGCCGCCCTTGGGCTCGTACTTCTGGCGGCGGAAGGCAACGCAGCCGGGCCCGCCGTGGCCGGCCCGAACAGAAATGATGGCGCGATCGACAAACATGAGCGGTGAGGGTAGGGGGGAGGCAGGGCGGGGCTGTTCGGCTGAGACGACAGAGAATCAACATTCCCCGGGGTGGCCAATACCATTCGTCTCCGCGGCTCTGACCGATAGGCCGCGTCCATGAAACCAAGCGCCGCCAACCTGAACGGGCTCGACTATGTCGCGGAGGCCGCGGCGCTCGGGCCGCCGGTGGTCCCGATGATCGACGCGCACACGCACATCCACGGGGCCGAGGCCTCGCGGATCTACGCTCGGGCACGCGCGCTCTTCGGCATCGCGCAAACCTACAGCATGACGCAGCTCTCGCAAGCCGGGGCGGTGCGCGAGGCGCTGGGCGAGAGTGTCCGCTTCATCTGCATGCCGGAGTGGAACGCGACGGACCGGAACCGGGCTCACCGGGAGGGGTACATCGAGACGATGGAGCGGTTCCGGGTGGAGTTCGGGGCCCGGATGATGAAGGTGTGGGCGAGCCCGCGCCTGCGCGAGATTGTGCCCGACCTCGCGGGGACGCGCTTTGGCGCGACGGACCTCGCGGAGATCGACAGCGCCTGGCGCGTGGAGCATTGCCGCGCGGCTGAACGCATGGGCATGATGTTCATGGTTCACGTGGCGGACCCGGACACATGGTTCAAGGCCCGGTATGCCGACCCGGTCCGGTATGGGACCAAGGCCGAGCAGTACATCGGCCTTGAGCGCATGCTCGACCGCTTCTCCGCGCCCTGGATCGCGGCCCACATGGGGGGCTGGCCGGAGGACCTCGGGTTCCTTGATGGGCTGCTGAGCCGGCACGCGAACCTCTACCTCGACACCTCCGCCACCAAGTGGGTACTGCGTGAACTCTCGCGGCACCCGCGTGAGGAGACGCTTGCGTTCTTCTACAAGTGGCAGGGGAGGATTCTCTTTGGCTCAGATCTCGTGGTCATGGAGGACCAGCTCTCGCCGCAGAAGACCGGCGTGAGCGCGATGGGCGATCTGGCGGATTCGCCCGAGTCGGCCTTCACGCTCTACTGCTCGCGCTACCACGCGCTGCGGACGCTCTTTGAGACCGAGCATGATGGACCCGCGAACATCGCCGATCCGGATCTGGCGATGGTTGATCCTGTGCACCATGACCCCATGTCGCCGGCGTATCTGCGGGGGCTCGCGTTCCCTCCGGCCATGCTCCGCGTGCTCTACCACGACGCCGCGGCGGAACTGCTGGGCGGGTGGTGGGCACAGTCGGCTTGAGCGGGGCGCTCAGCGCGGCGTATACGCAGGCAAGGTGCGAGTGAGTTTCGAGATCCGGGCATCGATCGCCCGTGCCGCGGGGTCATCTCGCCTGGCCGCGACGGCCCCCGTGAGCACACAGGTGCCGAGCCGATCGGAGAAGTCCGGCGTCGCGCGGATGAGGCGCAGACTCACATCACGGAGCGAGGCCGACATCGAGTTGCCGGCGGGAGCGTCATAGACGGACATGAACCCGCCACCGCCATAGATGCCCACCGCCCCCGCGGCGAAGATGGTCTGATGGACGGTGGTGTTGCAGGCCGTTCGATCGATGGGGGTCTTGCCGGCTGCCGGGACGAGGAAGAGCCGGACATGGACCACGGTGCCCGAGAGGTCGCGAAGGTCGTCGGCCGGGTCGGCGAGTCGCCCGAGGGGGAGGTCCGTGAGGAAGATGTCGGCCGTGTTCTCGTCGGCCGAGTGATAGACCGCCGTCTCGACCCGGGGTGTCAGGACCGCTTCGCCGCTGGTGCTGGCGGCGGTGAGCGTGCTGCCACCTCCGACGCCGCAGCCGCCGACCAGAGCCGCGAGGATGAGGCAGGTGCTGGGAAGGAGCGCCGCGCGAAGGGAGCGGAGGGTCATGCCGAAAGCGTACGGGCGCAGGCCTCTGCACGCGGCCGTGCGGAAAGGGCGATGGCCCAGTTGGCGGGCCAGGGTTCTTGGGCGGCGACATGATGCGGCTGCGCGGTGCCGCTTGCGGGGGCAACCGGGATCGTCCAGTGCAGGGTGGGCGGGTCAAAGCCCGTCTCATCGAGAGCATCCGCGAGTTCCGGCACGCTCCACAGCCGCCAGTGGTAGATGAAGGCACTGGTGAACTCCGCGACCACCTCCGCCCCCTTGAACACGCGGAAATGCAGGGCGTTGTGCACCATGCCCGTCGCCTGGTCGCCGCGGATTCGCTCAAAGGTCGAACGGATCTCGCGGCCGTCCTCGATTGGGAATCGCCGCTCGAGCGCTCCGGGGCGGAAGGCATCGACGCCGCCGTAGGTGTCCATGACAAAGACACCTCCGGGCGAGAGGCGCGTGCGGGTTCGTTGCAGATAGCCAATGAGCGCGGCCCGGGTGTGCAGGTATCCCACGGAGAAGTTGCCGACGAAGATCGCGTCAACGCGGCTCGTCGCCACCTGCGGATCGGTGGTCACATCGCCAAGGATGGCCGTCACGCGCGGGTGCCGGGCGGCCAGCATGATCGCGGCTGGGTCAAGGTCGCACGCGACCGCGCTGCGGTCGGCGTGGCTGGCTGTCCATTCTCGGCTCACGGCCGCGGATCCGCTGAAATCCTCACCCAGCACGCGCGGCGCGCCCCCGTGGGCGGAGAGGATCAGGGCCACAACGTCCGCCGGGGACTGCACGCAGCGTTCATAGAGATCGAAGCGGTCGAGCGGGCTCTCTGTGTCAGCGGTCACGTTCGCCCCACGACATAGACGACGAAGTCGTCGGGGTGGTTGTCGTCGTCCATCGCAGCGACGGGGTGGAGCGTTCCCCCGCCGGAGACGGCGCCCCCGAGGCGGTCGTGGACCTCGGTGGTTGCGAACCCCGCATCGGCCATGGCCTCTCGAAGTTCGGCGACCGACCACAAGCGCCAGTCGTAGGTGAACGCGTTGCGGAGCGTGCGCGAAGGGCCCGGGCGCCCAGAGGGCGGGGCGACGCGGAAGTGGATGGCGTTGCCGACGCGCGACGAGAACGGTCGGACCTCGCGCTGTTGCCAGCGATACTCGATGCGCTCCCCGCCGGGGCCTCTCAGGCGACGCATGGTTGTGCCGGTCGTGTGCGCCGTTGGGCCGCCGTAGAGGTCAAGCACGATGACGCCGCGGGGATTGAGCGTTCGTCGGGCGTTGCGCAGGTATCGCAGCAGGTCGGCCCGCGTGGGGAGCTCGCCGCAGGCGAAGTTGAACCCTGCGATCACGTCCGCCCGTTCGCGTGTGCGCGCGGCATCGGCGCAGACGAGCCGCAGGCGGGGGTGGCTGGAGGCGTGCATGAGTGCATCTGGATCATGGTCGACCGCCACGGCCCTGGCACTTGGCTCGCGCTTCACCCACTCGCGGGCGATGGCGGCCGCCCCGCTGAAATCCTCCCGCAGCGTGACGGCCCGGCCGGGGTGCAGCGCGTGCAGGAACCGGGCGGAGAGTGCCGGTTGCTGCACGCAGAGTTCGTAGAGCTCAAACCGGTTCAGCGGGGGAGCCGGGGGCTTGTGTGCGCGGCGGGTGGGCATGGGGCGTTCAGGGGCAGCGCGCGCCGGGAGGGGCCGGGGCGGGGGCGAGAGTTCGGGTCAGGCCATCCGGATCCACCGGATGAGCGTGCGCACGTTGGGGGGCTTGCCGTACATCAGGATGCCCACACGGAAGATCTTGGCCGCCGCCCACGCCGAGACGATCATCGAGACGATCCCGATGAGCACCGCCACCGGGGCCTGCCATGCGGGGATGGGTTCGCTCCCCGCCAGCCGGACGACCATCACAAACGGGCTGATGGGCGGGACGAAGCTGCACACCTCGGCGAAGAGCGAGTTGGGATTGCGGCTGATCGGCATCCACAGGACCATCGGGATGATCAGCACGATCATGAAGGGCCCCATCAGCGACTGGGCCTCGCGCATGTCGTTCACCGCGCTCCCGATGGCCGCCATCATCGAGGCGATGAGAAAGAAGGCGATGATGAAGAACGCTGCGGCGTACACGAACGTGAGCGGGTCGAGCAGGTGTCCTTGATTGAAGAACGTGACAGCGCCGACGCCCAGCACGCCATAGAGCACGAGGATCGTCCCGGCCACGCACATCTGGCCCACGATCTTGCCGACCATCAGTTCAATCGGGGAGAC
>JBQTIJ010000306.1:0-1773 GCA_052388255.1 Phycisphaerales bacterium | reverse complement strand
GCAGCAGTTGGCCACCAGCGTGCTCAATCGTCGTCTGTCGCTGGCGGAAGTGCGCTCGATTCTCACGACGACCTCTGTCAACGTGGTCGACGGAGACGATGAGGACGACAACGTCACCAACACCGGCGCGACGTTCAAGCGGGTGGACATCCTCGCGCTGGGAGAGCGGGTGCTCTCGCTGGCCAACACCGGCGGCGGCCAGACGACGACACCCACGGGCCCGAACCGCAAGCCCACGCTCTCGTTTGTGCGCACCCTTGTCGGTGCGGTGGCCGGTCGCGCGTCCACGATCTCCTATGAACTTCTCGCTCAGGCGGCCAACGAGGCCGACCCTGACGGCAACCCGCTGCGGTTCCGGATCGAGAGCGTGACGGCAAGCAAAGGCATGCTCTTCAAGGATGGTGTGCGCGTGGTGGGCAAGTCCACCACCCTCGGCCCAGGTGAAACGCTCACGTATGTCCCCGGCGCGAAGGTTTCGGGCACGGTGAACGCGTTCTCGATCGTTGCGTCGGATGGCCGGCTCATCTCGAACAAGGCGATTGCCGTGAACATCAAAGTCGCCAAGTCGAGCACCTCGGCGATCAGTTCCGGCCTCATGCCCGCCTCTGCCAGCGCGGTGCCGGACCTTGGGAGCGCCGCCCCTGCCCGCGTCGAGCGCATCGCGCTCTCGCGACCGATGTCTGTGAGCGCATCGAGCACGGCGGGTCCCTCGATTGATCTGCGCGGGGGTGTGGTCCTCCACGCGGATTCGGTGCTTGAGAGCGAGGCGGTGCGGCGGGCCGCTTGATGCGCCGTATCGTTGGTCCCGCGCCGGGATGCTTGCGATGATCGGCGCGACCCAGCGTGATCGACCCTGCTCTTCAACTCCCCTCTGCGCTCGCCCGTCAAGCGCGGTTCGTGCGCCTTGGGCCCACAGGTGTCCCCGCGCTCCTTGCCCACCCGGATTGGTCGTCGCGGGTCCCTTGTGTCATCTGGATGCACGGGCGGACGGTGACCAAGGAACTTGACAACGGACGCTATCTCCGCCTCATCCGGGCCGGGATTGCCGCCTGCGCGATCGATCTTCCCGGTCATGGCGAGCGTTTCGAGGCCCGGGCCCACGAACCCGCCGCGACTCCTGGTGTGATCGCGAGCGCGGTGGCGGAACTTGACGGTGTGGTGAACGCACTTGCGCACCCCGGGCTGGGGCCGTTCTTCGACTCTGAGCGCCTCGGCCTGGGCGGCATGTCCGCAGGCGGGATGGTGACGCTGCGCCGGCTCTGTGATCCGCACACTTTTCGATGTGCCGCGGTTGAAGGGACGGGCGGGGACCTCGCGATGCTCTATGGCGACCTCGCGCGCCCCGGCGCAGTGGCCCACGACCTCGCCACGATTGCCACCATCGACCCGATGCCCCGATTGGCGGGTTGGCGTCCTGTCCCGCTCTTGGCGATGCACAGTGAATCCGACGAGATCGTTCCCGTGGCGTGTATTCGCTCGTTCGTGACCGCGCTCAGGGCCCATTGCGGTGCGGCATTGGTGCGGGCACCGGTCGAGCTCCGCACCTGGCCCGCCACTGGCGCCCCGCACGAGCACAACGGATTCGGGCGCGTCGCCAATGAGGCCAAGACCGCTCTCGTGGAGTTCTTCGTGCGGCACCTGCTTGGGTGAGTTTGCGACTTTTTTGCTGGTCCGACAGACAGAACATCCCGCCAGCGGTGTCCTTGGCATGACCGGCGGCGTCGCCCGGAACCTTGTTGTTCATTCCCGAAGGACCATCATGCTTTTGCGATC
>JBQTIJ010000305.1:0-7207 GCA_052388255.1 Phycisphaerales bacterium | reverse complement strand
GACAGGCGAAGTCGTGCGTGTGCCCCTGTCCATCCTCGGCGGCATGATGATCATCATGCTCGTCGGCCTCCTTGATGACGTGCTCAATATCTCCCCCTGGCAAAAAGTGGGCGGCCAGCTCCTCGCGGCCGCGTTTCTCGCCATGGAGGATGTCGGTGTCAAAGTCGCCTACCAGTTGCTCTACCCCATCGGCCATTGGCTGGGGAACGACACGCTGGTTTGGCACATCACCCTTCCCGCCGGCATGGGCCTGATCCCCATCGACCTTGTCTACTGGACCGGCACCGCCATCATCGCCGTCTTCATCATGGGGGCGTGCAACGCCTCCAACCTCATCGACGGGCTCGACGGCCTCCTCTCGGGCGTTACCGCCATCTGTGTCGGCGGGCTCCTTGTCGTGGCCCTCGGCCTCGCCGCCAGCGATGTCGGCCCCCTCGATTCGTCGCGCGTGGTCCTCTGTCTCGCCGTCATCGGCGGGTGCCTCGGGTTTCTTCCCCACAACTTCAACCCCGCCGTCATCTTCCTTGGCGACTGCGGCTCCCTGCTGCTCGGCTACTGCACCATCGTCATCATCCTCACCCTCGGCGACCGTGGCCAGACCAACCTTGTGATCGCCGGGCTCGTTATCTACTCACTCCCCATCCTCGATACCGCCCTCGCCATCATCCGCCGCAAGCTCAGCGGCAAGCGCATCAGCGATGGTGACGATCAGCACCTGCACCACATGCTCAAGCGGGCCCTCGGCGTCAAGGGCGCGGTGCTGATGCTCTACCTCTTCGGTACGGGCTTCGCCTGCCTGGGCATCGCCCTCACCATGGGCCGCGCTCGCGTCACCTACGCCGTCACCATCTTCGTCGCTCTCTTCATCGCCGTCACGGCCATCAAGATCGCCCGCCGCAAGGCCTTTGAAGAACAGGCCGCCCGCCTCGACGGGTCGCCCGCCGCCGGGGCCGGTCCGACCCCCGCCCCCCCCGCCTCCCCCGTTCCGCCGGTCACTCCCGTCTCGACCGCGCACGCCGGCTGAGCGCGCCATGGCCGCACGTATACTCGTTTCATGGCCGCATCCGCCGGTATCCCTGCGCCCACCCGCACCATCGCCCTCATGAACCAGAAGGGCGGGGTCGGCAAGACCACCACCGCCGTCAACCTCGCCGCGGGCATCGCCCTTCAGGGGCGGCGCGTGCTCATCATCGACCTTGACCCGCAGGCCCACGCTTCGCTCCACCTCGGCGTCGATGCCGCCACCGCCGGGTCTTCGGTCTATGACCTCCTCCTCGACCCGTCGCGCACGCTCGCCTCGACGATCGTGGAAAGCCGACCGAACCTCTTCGTCCTTCCCGCCGAGACCGACCTCGCCGCTGCGGAGACCGAGCTCGCGGGCGAGCCCGATCGGCTCACGCGCCTCCGCACCGCTGTCGAGGCCCATCCGGACCCCTTCGAGTTCGTCCTTCTCGACTGCCCCCCCTCCCTCGGCCTCCTCACGCTCAGCGCCCTCGCGTATGCCCGCGAGGTTTTTATCCCCATGCAGGCCCACTTCCTCGCCCTGCAGGGGGTCGGCAAACTCATGGAAACAGTCGGGCTCGTCGGTCGGACCGTGAACCCCCGGCTCTTTGTCACCGGCGTCATCCTCTGCCAGCACGATTCCAGCACCACCCACAGCCGCGAGGTGGTGGCGGATCTCGACACCTTCTTCGAGCAGGCCCGAAACACCGACGCCCCCTGGCGCACCGCGCGCGTCTATCGCCCCGCCGTCCGCCGCAACATCAAGGCCGCCGAGTGTCCGAGTTTCGGCAAGACCATCTTTGAGTACGCCCCCTGGTGCCCCGCCGCGATCGATTACCGCGCCATCGCCGAGACCATGGTCCGCGAGTGGGATGAGCTCAAGGCACGCCGTACGGAGCGCGCCGTTCCGCCCTCCCATGGGCCGCAGGTCATGACCCGTCCCGCCGGGTCCGCCACCGCTGAGGCCACGGCCTGAGCCCCTCGGCCCTTCCACAATCCGGAGTCCTCCATGAGTCACACTGAGAAGCACGCCGGCTTCCACGGTCCGGCCTGCTGGGCCCTTTCTCTCTTCGCCGGACTGATCGTCGGCTGGCTCATCGCGCTCATGGTCCCGGGCACGCTCGCGCAAAGTGTCGGCCCCGCCATCCCCGCCGGGATCACCGTCACAGAGACCGCTGGCGACGGCCGCGTCTCCATCATGGGCCCAACCGCCCACGACGCGCCGGTCAAAGGCCCGGCCCCATCCGCGCCCGTCATCCCCCTCTGGCTCTGCGCCCCTTTCGCGCTCCTGCTCGCCAGCATCGCCCTCATGCCCTTTATCAGCCAGCGCTTCTGGCATGCCCACTATCCAGACTTCGCCTTCGCCCTTGGCGGAGTCGTCACCGGATACTACTTCGGGGCCTTCGGCGGCCTCGCCACCCACACCTTCCTGCATGTCGGCGAGGAGTATCTCGGCTTCATCGCGCTGGTCGGCGGGCTCTATGTTGCGTCGGGCGGCATCCTCATTGGCGTTGAGGGCCGTGGCCGTCCGCTCCTCAACACCGCGCTCCTCGCCCTTGGTGCCGTGCTCGCCAACATCGTCGGCACCACCGGCGCCTCCGTGCTCCTCATCCGGCCTTTCATGAACATCAACCAGCACCGCCTGCACCCGCTGCATGTGGTCTTCTTTATCTTCATCGTCAGCAACTGCGGCGGCTGCCTGACGCCCATCGGCGATCCGCCCCTTTACCTCGGGTTCCTCAAGGGCGTCCCCTTCTTCTGGACCGCCACCCACCTTTGGCCCATGTGGCTCGTGGTCATCGGAACGCTCCTTGCCATCTTCTTCGTGGTCGATACACGCCTCGGCAACGGCCCGCGCCCATCCTCCGCCCCCGCGCCGGCCGATGTGCCCTTCACCCTTCGCATCCGCGGCGGGTTCGGTATCGCCATGCTCCTTGTCATCGTCGCCGGGGTCTTTGTTCCTCCTCTGATCAAGCGCTTCGCGAATGTCGATGCCGTCTGGGCCGGAGCCATCCTCCAGATCGCCGCCGCGGCGTGCGCCTACTGGCGTGCCCCGCGCGAGATCCATGCTTCGAACGGGTTCAACTTCGAGCCCGTGAAGGAAGTCGGGCTGCTCTTTCTTGGGATCTTCGTGGCCATGGCCCCCGCCCTTGCTTTCCTGCAGGCCAACGCGAGTTCGCTCGGGCTTGAGAGCGGTACACAGCTTTACTTCGCGACCGGTGTGCTGAGCGCAGTCCTTGACAACGCGCCTACTTACCTTTCGTTCCTGCAGGTGGCCTTTGGAGAGGTGGGGCTTGAGATCACTCCTGCCAACGTCCACCGATACCTTGATGCGACGTACGCTCTCGCTCACACCGATACCGGTTCAACGGTCACTGTTCGCGGGTCGTCCGTCCTTTCGGCCATCTCGCTCGCGGCGGTCTTCTTCGGGGCCATGACCTATATCGGCAACGGGCCGAACTTCATGGTCAAGGCCATTGCCGAGTCCCGCGGCGTGCGCATGCCGAGTTTCTTTGGCTACGTGGCGTATGCCGTGGTCTTCTTGTTCCCCGTGTTGGTGCTGAACTGGTGGCTCTTTGTCCGCTGAGGGCGGACGCGGGTCACTTGCGGGCGTCGGGGGTTGCGAACTCGGGCACCGGCCGCAGGCGCATGTCCACCTTGCGGGCGTTGCGCCCCGGAACCAGGAACTTCTGCGACGGCTCGCCGAATTGCTGCCCTGCGGGCCACAGGTCCCAGCGCATCAGGGTCGGGTAGAGATAGCTGCCTTCTTCGCTCTCGTCATAGAACCGGAAGACGAGTTGCTTGCCCACCGGGATGTCATACGACCAGAGTGCCTGCCCCGTGCGTGTGTCGATGATCGAGACGATCTTCGGCTCGAACTCCGTGCTCACATAGGTGCTCGCATCGAGCGAAAACCCAGAGCCCCCCGGCTTCCAGCACCCCGGGAGGGTGAGCGAAAAGGCGGCCAGAAGCATGAGCGAAACGCGGCGTGTGTTCATGGCGGACTCGGCAGGGACGGCCGCAGGACCAAGCAGGTCGTGCGCGGCGGGATGACTCTGGCCCGGCCTCATGGCCCGGGCGAAGGGAAGATAGTATCGGCGGGCGGTCGAGCGCGGCTTCTCAACACCCGCGCCCCCTCGCGTATGCTCTCTTGAGCGCCCATGCCAAAGCCCCGCCCCCCCCGGTCCTCCCGCTTGTCCCGTTCCGCCCGGTCCCCAAAGGCCGCGGCGCTTCCCATGCGCATCGGTCACGGCTACGACCTTCACCGGCTGGAGCCCCACCCGCCGCTCGGGGCTGGGCGGGCGATGATCGTCGGTGGTGTGCGGCTGCCCGATCCGCCTCCCGGCGCATGGCGCGAGGGCGTGGGTGGTCCGGTCGGCCCGGTGGCCCATTCGGATGGTGATGTCCTGTACCACGCCGTGACGGATGCCCTCCTTGGGGCCATCGGCGCTCAGGACATCGGCCAGCTCTTCCCCGACACCGACCCGCGCCATGACGGTGAGGACTCGGAGGTCTTCCTTGCTGCTGCGGTGGCGCGGGCTGAGGAAGCGGGCTACGCCATTGGCAACCTCGACTGCACCGTGATTCTCGAACGGCCGAAGATCGGCCCTCTGAAAGAGAAGATCCGCGAGAACCTGGCGCGGCTGCTCAAGGTCCCGGCGAGCTCGGTCAACTTGAAGGGGAAGACTCATGAGAAGGTCGATGCGGTGGGAGAGGGCCGGGCGATCGAGGCCCATGCTGTTGTGCTGCTGATGCGGGCGGGCCCGGCGTAAGTCCTGGCCCGGTCGGCTCAATCGGTCTTTCGCCGTGCCTTCACCATGCGGGCCAGAATGGGGTTCTCGATTCCCGGGAGGGCCGTGCATACGGACATGCCCAGCCGGGTCAGCATTCCCATGGTGCCTGTCCAAACCTCGCTCCGCGGGCGGCGCAGGCAGGCCACGGTTCGCCGAGCGACGAATGAAGCATCCTGCATGAAGATCGAGTCCTTCGCATTCACGAGCGCGGGGTCTGACCCGTCGGCCGCCTTGACCTTGCCGAAGAACTCCGTCCGCGTCCCGATCGGGTGGACGGTCGAGACCGAGATGCCGAGCGGGGCGAGTTCGATGCGCATCGCGCGCCCGATGTGCAGTTGGGCCGCCTTGGTGGCCGAATAGGCGGAGAAGTAGGGGACCGCCATTCGACCGAGGCAGGAGGAGCAGATGAGCACATGCCCCCGCCCCGCTGCCTTCATGGGCACGAGGGCGGGCCGGATCGCGTTGATCGTTCCGAAGAAGTTGGTCTCAAAGATGGCGCGGAGCTGGTCGTCGGGGAGGGTGTCGGCCGCGCTCTCGACGCCATACCCGGCGTTGGCGTAGAGCGCATAGATCGAGCCGAAGGTTGAGATGGTCGTCGCCACGAGGGTTTCGCAGGAGGCCTTGTCCGTCACGTCGCAGGCGGTCGCCACGGCCTCTCCGCCCCGGGCCCGGATGGTCGCGGCGAGGTCCTGGCACCGGTCGAGGCGTCGCGCCGCCAGCACCACCGGCATCCCCGCCTCGGCACACGCCACTGCTGTGGCCGCGCCGATGCCGCTGGAGGCGCCAGTGATGGCGATGGGCAGACCCTTGAGATCGATGGCCATGGGCAGAGCGTAGCGGACCCTTCTGCTGGCATGGTCGGTCTTGTGTGCGCGACCCCGGTCGGGCTCCCGCGGCTGTACCATCACGGGCATGACGCCCGCGCGACCCGCACCTGCCGCCACCCATTTGCGCGAGGCCCACGCCCATTTCCATTCCCTTGGTGAGTCGCTTGGGCTTCTCTCTCTGGCGGCGTGCCCTTCTCTTGCCGCGTGCCTTGCACTTGCTAAAGAGCAGGCGGCGATTCTCCGCGCGGGCCCGGGCCGTCCCTTTCTGCGGCTGACTTCCGCGCGCGTGCAGGGTTGGCCGGAGGGCCGGTGGCCGACACTTGTTGAGCTTGATGCGGTCACGGGTGAGGTTCCCTGTGTGATCATGTCGTTTGACCACCATGCGGCCGCCGCCAACTCCGCGGCCATGGCTGTCGCGGGGCTGGTGCCGGGGCAGAAAGTCCCGCCCGCAGGGGAGGTGATCGCCGATCCGCGTTCGGGACTCGCGACGGGCTTGCTGATGGAGCATGCCGCGTATCAGGCGTGGCGGGCCGTTCCGGAGCCGACGGTTGCGGAGCGGCGGGCCCGCGTGCTTGCCGCGCTCCGGCACTTGCACGCGCTGGGGTTTGCCGAGGCCCATGACCTGCACAGTGAGTCGTGGCTTGGGCCGCTGCTGGGTGAACTTGAGCGGGCGGGCGAGCTTCCGATGAAAGTCGTGATCTTTCCGCCCATTGATCGGTTGGCCGCGGAGGCGGAGCCGGTGCGGCGGGCGGGGTGGGAGAGTGCGAGGGTCCGGCTGGGCGGGGGGAAGGTCTTTGCCGATGGCACGCTGAATAGCCGGACCGCGCTGATGCTCCATCGGTACGCGGAACCGCTGCCGAACTTGCCGCGGGGGCAGGCGATGCATTCGCTGATGGCGCTGGAGGCGTTTGTGCGAGAGGCGGATGGGCTGGGGCTGCCGCTGGCGGTCCATGCCATTGGCGATTGCGCGGTGCGGATGGTGCTCGATGCCATTGAGCGGGCCCGGCCGGCGACGCCGGGGTTTCGGATCGAGCATTGCGAACTGATCGACGGGGCGGACGTTCCCCGCTTTGCGCGGCTGGGCGTGGTGGCGAGCGTGCAGCCGTGCCACCTGCTGACCGATATCGAGGCGCTGAATCGATTCGTGCCGCACCGGCTGGACCGGGTGCTGCCGCTGCGGGAGTTGATCGATGCGGGGTGTACACCGGGCGAACTCCTGTGGTTTGGGTCGGACGTGCCCATTGTGCGGGCGGACCGGGAGGACTCGATCCGAGCGGCGACGAACCGGCGACGGGAAGGGACCCCGGAGAGTGAGGCGATCGGGCTGGCGCAGGCCATCACTGTCGTGGAGGCGGAGGGGGCTTTTGTGGCGCCGGGGGAGCGTGCGTGAGACGGGGAGAAGAAGGGGAAGGAGAAAGGCACACCGCCCGGAAGGGCGGTGCCACGTTCAACATCCTTCAAAGTAACTCGTGATGTACTCGTCAAGGTCACCGGGCTCAACGAACCCGTCGTTGTTGAAGTCGCAGCGGTTGCGTTCTTCTTCGGTGTCGCTGAAGTAGCTGGTGATGAACTCGTCAAGGTCGC
>JBQTIJ010000304.1:0-2133 GCA_052388255.1 Phycisphaerales bacterium | reverse complement strand
GAATCGCCATTGGAGACATATTCGACCACGCGCCATTCGGCCTTCGCCGCGGCGGTGATCACCGGGCGGGTTGAAACGCCGGAGAGGTTGAGGTTCAGGTCCTTGACGAGTTGAGGCGAAGATTGGTTGGACGCAGGAACGAAGGTCGGCTCACCCTCGGCGGCTGTGCCCGCGCCGGTGGTGCCGGTCTCAGCCGGGGTGACGGTTCCGGCATCACCTGTCGGTTCTGTCGAAGGGGGCGCCACGGCGGTGGGCGCATCGCCGGGGTTACCCGGGGAACTCGGGCTGCGGGCCCGGCCGGGCGCTGGTCCGCCGGGAGGGCCGCCCGTGAGCGTGGGCGTCAGCAGGGGCGGCTCGGTCTCGTAGATCCGCACGAACTCGGCCCGATCGATGAACAGCTTCTCACCCGTCTTGGTGTTCTCGATCAGCCACAACTCAACCCCGAGCATGGCGAACCCCTGCACGAGTTTTTCGTCATAGCCGCGGAGCCGGGCCGAGTCGATCAGTTCTGCCAGCAGCGGGGCCAGGATCTTGGCTCGCTCGCTGCGGCCCATAGTGCGGACCATAGCGTGAAAGCGGATCTCGATGGGCGCGGCGTCGCCAAAGGAGCACGCCTCGGCCACGACGATCTCGCGGCAGGCGAGGGCCACGATCGCACCGCCGGAATAGGCCATGGGGCGGACCCAGGCCACGGTGTTCGCGATCGGGCACTGCTTGATGGAGGTGCAGATGTCAAAGACGGCGCCGAGCTCTCCGCCCGGGCTGTCGATCTCGATGACCACGGCGTCGGCCTTGCCTTCGACGGCTTCGTTCAGGCGTCGCTTGATGCTCGCGGCCATCGTCCCGTTGATCTCACCCTGCATGGTGATGATGGCGACGTTCTTGGCAGCGCGTCCGGCGGGAATGGCCACACCGGTCGACTGCGCCACGGCCGGCGTCGCGCAGGCCAGCAGTGCGGCGGCGAGCGTGGCCAGCAGTAGAAACCCGGTCCATCGCCATGCGTGGATCATCCACGAACTATAGGGAAACTGCACAGCCGGTTTTGGCCGCAGGCGACGCGGGAAGGTCCTTCAGCCGCGCCAGCCGCGCCATGCCAGCCCGAGAAGCAGGATCGCGACCGGAACGACACCCACGAACACGGCCCGCAACGTGGTCCGTTGGGCCGCGGTCAGGTTGGGAATGGTGGGCACTGCCCGCGCCATGGAGCTTCGAGCGATGGCGCTATCGCGGTGGGCCAAGTAGGCCACGCCCGCGCTCAGGAGTTCGTAGTTGCCCGGAGCGTCGGCAACGCGCCGCCCGTCAACCACTCCAGCATCGAGGTTGAGTGTGGAATCTACGGCCCACGCCGCGGACCCGATCACAAGCACGCGCTGGGATTGGTCCCCTGTAAGTGCCGCGCGTTCAACCGCCGCCGCCACAACCCACGGGCCAGCGGTGCCTGCGTCATCGCGGGGCGAATCGAGGGCGGGGTTGCCGCTGCGGACATTCCACTCGGCCTCCGCCCAGATGCGGCTTGAGGTGGGGATACGCAATACCGGTTCGATGGTCAACCCCGGCTCGCCGGGTTTCAGCCGCAGAGGAACCGCCCAGGGAAGGCGGATACGCAGTCCGTCCACGGCTCCGCTGATCGCATGGGTCGCGGCGGCGGTCGTCATGACCATGTCGCGGCCCACCTCGCGACCGGGCGTATCCCGTGGCTTGCTCTCTTCGAGAAGCGGCCGGCCGCTTTCGGCAGTGACGCCGAGGGCGGGGAGAAACTCGACCATCGGGTCTGGCGCACCCGCCCCGGGAAGGGTCGAGGTGTTCACGCTCACCAGCACGTTGCGACCCTCGCGCACAAGCCGGGTGAGGGCCGCAGAGAGTTTGCCCATGCGCTGCGCATCCTCAGGCGTGCGGACATCCATGCACAGGTTCATATAGACCGTTGGCCGGAGCGTGCCGTCGGTCGTGCGCGTGGGTGGTGGGGGCTCAGCATCAACGGCGGTAGCCCACTCGGCAACATCCACACCCTTGAGCGCCAGGTGCTCGACCAGCGAACGCACCCCACGGAAGCCAGGCCCCGCGCGAAGAGGGGCACCATGCACAAGGACCAGCACGGGTCGTGCGGGGTCAACCAGCGCGGCGACCCCGGTA
>JBQTIJ010000303.1:0-10394 GCA_052388255.1 Phycisphaerales bacterium | reverse complement strand
CTGCGGTGGCGGCCCCATGTTGCTCGGCCACGCGTCCGGCCGGGTCCCTGGCGGTCCGCCCCGCCCGGGGCCCTCGCGGGCGGGCCGGTTCTGGCCCTGCCCACTCTCGACTTGTCTACGCTGATCTGTGCCGCGTAGATTCTGGCCACGTTGATTCTGGCCTTGCCGCGGCTCTTGGCCGCCCCCTTCACCGGCACCCGGCTGCCCCGGGCCCCGGCCACTTCGGCCGTCTCCTCCACGTGGTTGGCCTCCACCATCGCGACGGTCCTGACACTGACCCTGACCCTGACTTGGGCCTGGGCCCGGGCCCTGCCTTGGTCCTTGTCCCTGGCGCGGGTTGTCTTGGCCGCGGCCATCTCGCGCACCCGGCGGCTGCGGCGGGCGTCCCTCGCGGCCACCCCGTCCATCACCACCCGGGCGACCTTCGCGCCCGCCGGGCGGGCGACCACCACGGGACCGGTCTCCGCCCGGTGCCGGGCGAGGCGCCTCTTGGCCGCTGCCGCGCCCTCCCTCGCGACTATCGCGCGGGCCGGGCTCACGCGTCGCTCCCGGGCGATCGCCGCGCGGGAGAGCAGGCCCGGGTGGAAGGCCCCCCGATGGCCCCTCGGTGGCCACCGAGGGCGCGCTGTCGTTCTCGTCCGGCTCGTCCCCGGCGTCTGGTCCGGCCACTTTCTGCGGAGCGCTCTCGGGCGGGCCAAGATTCTCGAGCGGATAGGCCGCGTCCTCATTGGTTGCATCGAGCCGCACGAGCACAAGCTGGGTCAGGATCTGAGAATCGATCACGATCCCCGGCCCGTCCGGTGTCATGATCGGGGACTTCTTCCGGGGCAGACGCTTGCGCAGGTCGTCGTAGGTCGATTCCTCATATCGCAGGCAGCACATCAACCGTCCGCAGCGGCCGGAGATCTTCAGCGGGTCGAGCGTCGCCTTCTGGATCTTGGCGTTCTTCATGCTCACGGGCTTGAGCACCTTCAGAAACTGCTTGCAGCAGCAGTGCTGCCCGCACTTCTCGTAGTCGGCGTTGATCCGGGCCTCGTCGCGTGCGCCCACCTGCCGCATCTCGATGCGCGTCCGGTAGTGGTGGGCGAGCTCCATCACCAGGGGCCGGAAGTCCACCCGGGCATGCTCGTCGCGCGTGGGGGTGAAGTAGAACGTGAGACGTTCGCCACCAAGGAGTTCCTCGGCATCGACGATCTTCATCGGCAGCGCCAGATCCTCCACACAGCGCCGCGCCAGTTTGATGTGCCCGAGTTTCGCCGAGTCGAGCGACGCCTGCTTGTTCATGTCCTCGACCGTCGCCACGCGCAGGATGCGCCCGTCAGTAAAGAACGGATAGTCACGCCCGCCGGAGTTGTCGATGTACTCGAGCATCTCACGGCGCGAGACGCTCTTGCTGCACCCCGCGTTCGGGCAGGTGCTCGTGAGCATCTCGCAGAGTTCCGTGCCGCGGTGGGTCCGGGCCACCAGCTTGCTCCCACACCCGGGCTTCGCCTCCCCGTCATACGCAAACTCGCCCACCATGCGCACGACACCGAAGCGCACCACGATCGAGGTCGGGGGCTTGAGCTTGGCGTACGCCTCCTGATCAGCAAGGAGATCGGCCTCAAACTGCGGCAATGGAAGAATGGCCATGGGGGTGGTTCGCGGGGGGTTTCGCGGGGGGGCGCGGTGGGTGGGCCGCGGGCGGGGCCGTGGGCCTCGCTGCACGGCGCACAGGTTGGGAACCGGCGCCAGCCGCGAAAAAGCGGCCGACACCCGTTCACCGGGGAGGGGGGAGGTTCCTGCGCAGGTCCCGGATCGCCCGGCGCAGGTTCAAAACGCGAAACCACAATCCACCAACACGGTCACTTGCCCGACTTGCGGGCCTCAAAGAAGAGCTGTCGAAGGTCCGTCCGGCCCTTGAAGTCCACCGTGCGCTGGTTGGCGCACCGGTAAAGCAGCAGGGCTTCGCTGCGCTGATCGAGCACGAGGACAACGTCCTCACTGTTCCCCGCGTCCGCCGCGAGCAGCGTGGCGTCGGCGTTGTTCGAGACGAGGTCGGCCATGGCTCTCTCCCCGCCGCGCCCGATCTGGAGCAGCAGCACGCCGCACAACACCGCGGCCATCACCGCCAGCGCCATCGCGAAGGGATCGCGCCGTCGCGCCGGGGGGAGTTCTGACGGAGGGTTGGCGCAAGGGGCATGTGGGGTTGTGTTCACCGGCCACCTCCGCCGATCTTGCCATCTTCGCCGACATTGCGGAAGCCGATCGGCTCGAGCGCCTGCGTCCCCCGGTTGTAGCGGACCGCCACGAGTTCCTGATTCACGGTATCAAGGATGTAGACGACGTTCGTGGTCGAGCCCTGGGCCCGGCCAGCGATCATCACATACTGGCCGCGCTGTCGGGAGACGGGCTGCCCCGCCAGGGCGCTCCGAGGGTCGAAGATCGAGCCCCCGCGCTCGCCCCCAGCCGCGGGCAGGAGCGCGACGAGCATCACCCCGAGCGCGAGCACAAGATTGAGCGCGATCAGCCGTTGTTGGCAAGCCGTGAGCATGGCCGCGAGACCTCCGCACCCGGGCCCGGCCGGGAGCCATTCCGGGAACCGCTCAGTCCTGGTGACCCCGCTTCGTGGGGATCAGGTTCACACCGATGGCGAGCATCACGATCAACGCGCCCCACAGATAAGGGATGTACTCGCCACCCTCTTCGGCCTTGAAGGTCGGTGAAGGTGGTTCGAGCTTGTTGCCGGCGCTTCCCTTGTTTTCAGAGGCCGTGCCCAGCTGCGCCGGGGCCGGTGCCACCAACAGCAGGCCGGTCAAGGACATCACCGCCGCGACCAAGAGACCTCGGGAGTTCGTACTCATAGCGTCAAGATGGTACGACCGTTCCGGGCGGGCGGTTGCTCACGCAGGGACGCCGCACCACAAGGGGCCCGGTTGTCCTCGCTCCTGCCCCAGATCGACCTTGACAGGTTCATCTTCGAGCCCCATGAATCCCGGGCCGAACGCCCGGCTCTCATGCGCGAAGACTCGGGCGGGAAGGTCCACCGTCCCCCAACGCGGGCTGCGCACCTTCATCTGGCGGGCATACGTCTCCGCGCCGATCGCCCGCAAGGCATACCACGCCCCCTCGAAGGGGAAGACCTCGTCAAAGACCCCGTCCGCAGGTTGTGTCACGCAGGCGTAGACGAACACAAACGCCGCTTCAAACCCCTCGCCGAACAAGCTCTGCCAGCGGAGCAGATCCGCAACATCGCGCTCGGTGGACCAGCACTCAAGCCGCGGCCCTGCCCCGCGCCCGCCCCCGCTCCGCGCCGGGGCCAATCCGCCCGGTCGCTGGTGCCGGGCCGGGATCCCCGCTCGGGCGTTTGCCGCCAACCGCCGACCCTTGACCTCCACGAGCAGGTTTCGATCGCGCCCGTAGACCACAAAATCAAACGACTTCAGCCGGTCGTCGGCTGGGCTCGCCGCCTCGAGAGGCAAAAGGGCCCGGCGGGCTTCATTCACGGCCACATAGGGAATGCGTCGGGCCCGCAGGTACGACTCAAACGCCCGCTCTGCGTGATAGCGCGTCTGCGACACATCCTCAGCATAGCCCCCTCCTCATCCCCTTACCCCTCTCCCCTCACCCCGTCGCCCGCGCCACCAGCACGCGCTCCAGCCCATCGATATCGCGGACAATCCGGGCCATCTCCAGCCGCGGGTGCGCCTGCGCCATCGCCAGCACCGCCGCCGCTGTGCAGGCCGCGATCTCGATCGCCAGCACCCCGCCCTTGCGCAAGAGCGCGGGCCCTTCGGTCAGGATCGGGGCCACGCAGTCCACGCCCTCAGGCCCGCCCCGGAGCGCGATCTCCGGCTCATGGTCGCGCACGTTCGCCGCCACATCCGGCCACTCATGGTCGGGGATGTATGGCGGGTTGCTCACGAGCGCATCGAGCCGCGCTCCCCCCTGTCCGGTTCCCATCACCCCCGGCAGCCGCTCCGCGACCGGCACCAACAGGTTCCCCTGCAGCAGTTCGAGCCGTTCCAGCACGCCATGCCGGGCCCCGTTCGCCGCGGCGACCGCCAGCGCGCCCTCCGAGAGGTCAGTCGCCATGGCCCGGGCCCGTGGAAGGTGCTTGAGAATCGCGATCGCGATGCACCCTGAGCCCGTGCAGACATCGGCGATGAGCGGGCCCTCGGCGCTCCCCGGCCCGGCCGGGCCATCGTCGCCCTCTTCGCGTGGAGCACCCGACCCGCGCTTCGGGCCGAGGGTCTGCAGCACCTCCTCCACGATGGTCTCGGTGCTTGGGCGCGGGATGAGCACGCGCCGATCCACGCTGAAGGTCAGACCAAAGAACATCCCCTCACCCGTCAGATACTGGATCGGCTCGTGCCGGAGAGCCCGGGCCACAAGGGCGCGGAGTGCGCCGAGTTCATCAGCGTTCGCGGGGCGGTCAGCATCGGTGTAAAGCCGCAGCCGGTCGCACTGCAGCACATGGCCAAGGAGCAGTTCGGCGCAGATGCGCGGGCTCTCGATCTCGCTGCGCGCAAAGGCCTCGGCGATCCAGGCCTGAAGCCGACGCGTGGTCCACGGCTCACTCATGAGTTGGCCCGATCCGGGATGATGCGTAGAGCGCCGATGAGCATCGCGCCGAGTGTAGTGGCGGGCCCGCGTGCGAACGACCTGTGGAAACGGGCAAACCCCTCGCCGAGATGCTACGGTTGCGGGCGCTGGCATGGACGCCGCGTTGCTGCGCCCCGAGGGTGCGCGTCCGCCTCGCCCCCGGGGCAGCGGGCCCGTCCGACCGTCCGTGTTTCGAGGGCGTCGCCGAGCGTTCGTTGACGGATGAACTGACGGATCGAGCGATCGGTAGTGCGATGGATCAAGCGATGGATGGAGCGTGGATAGTGCGACGGGTCGAGCAAGGAGCGGCGCTGGAATGATGGAGTCGAAGACGACGAACCCTGAGTCCACGAACCTCCGCCCGCTCCGCCCCCTGCGGATCGCGCAGCAGCGTGCGGCCCTCCGCCTGACGCTCCTTGCGGGCACGCTCGGGGTGCCCGCCCTGCTCGGCGGCTGCGGTGCCGACTCCTTTATAGATCCGAGCGTCACCGGGCGCTGGGAGAACACGCCGGTCTCGGTCCCCATCCTTGATCGTCTCGTGGCCATCGAGGGGCCCTCGGGCGGCCAGGCCGTAGAGACCACCTCCGTTCGTTCCGACGACCTGATCCCCGAGCCCGAGGCCTATCGCCTTGGCCCCGGCGATGCCCTTGAGGTCCGCATCACCGACTTCGAAGGCGAAGGACGCGACGGGATCTTCCCGCGCGAAGTCGATCCGCGCGGGTTCCTCACCCTCCCCTTCGGCTCTGTGCAGATCGATGGTCTGGCCATCGAAGATGTTCAGCAGGGAATCGCCGCCAAGCTCATCGAGGGGAACATCCTCACCGCCCCCGTGGTGCAGGTGGAGGTCACGGCCCGCCGCCGGGCCACCTTCAACGTCATCGGCGCGGTCGGGCAACCCGGGCTCTACGGCATCCCGCGGCCGGACTACCGCCTGCTCGAGGCCCTCACCGCCGCGGGGCGGTTCTCAGAGAGCATCCAGAGCATTTACGTCATCCGCCAGATCCCGCTCGCCGACAAGTTCACCCGCGGCAACGTCCCCAAGCCCGGGGCAGCCCGGCCCATGAAGCCCGATGGGGGCGGGGCCACGCCCACCACGACTCCGCCCACTCCAAGCGCCCCCAAGACCGATTCGCTCATCGACCTCATCGATGAGCTCTCGAAGCCCGGGATGCCTGAGAAGAAAGAGATCGAGAAGAAGGACCAGATCCCGATGCCGGGCGTTCTGCGCTCGCGGACCGCTCCGCGATTGATGGACGATCCACCCCCCGGCGTGCCCACGCCGCCGACACCGCCTCCTGCAACCGGGGACGGACAGCGCGAGCCCCTGATCGACCTGACCGGCGAGGAGCGTGCCCCCAAGACCGACGGCAAAGCGCCTCCGGTTGACCTCAAGCCCACCGAGCCCGCTCCGCGTCCGGCCAGTTCGCCCCAGGTGGCCGAGCCCGAACGCTTCTGGATCTTCCGTGATGGCAAGTGGGTGCAGGTCAGCCGTATGGGGGTACCGCCCCAGAAGCCCGATCCGAGTGACCCGAACGCGGTCCCGCTCGCCCCGGCCCCGCGCCCCGAGTATCAGGGCGTTCCCGGCGTGCCTTCCCCGGCCCCGAGGATCAACCCGCCCAACATGGACCTCACCCCGGCCCCGCCTTCGGTGCCGAATGCAGACCTCCTCGTGACCCAGCGCGTCATCGAGGTTCCCATGGGACCATTGCTCGCCGGCTCGGCCCAGTTCAACATCATCATCCGCCCCGGCGATGTCATCCGCGTTCCCTCCGCGCCCGAAGGCGTGGTCTATGTCTCCGGCGAGGTGAACCGTCCCGGCACGTATGGCCTTCCCTCCACCGGCAAACTCACGCTTACCCGGGCCATTGTCGCCGCGGGCGGGTTGTCCAACATCGCCATCCCCGAGCGGGTGGACCTGACCCGCATGATCGGGCCGGACCGCCAGGCCACCGTCATGGTCGATTTCCGCGCCATTAAGGAAGGCACGGCCCCCGATATCACCTTGAAGAACGACGACGTAGTGAACGTCGGCACCAACTTCTGGGCCTTCCCGCTTGCGGTCGTTCGTCAGGGGTTCCGGGCCAGTTATGGCTTCGGCTTCATCCTTGACCGCAACTTCCAGGGCGAAGTCTTCGGGCCCGACCAGGCGACCAGCCGCCAGTAAGCTCCGCTTGCCGGACTCCCACCTCCCCCCTTCGCGTGCCCCGACCCGGACCCGCGCGATGTCCGGTTATTCCGGAGCCCGGGTGGTCATCTCGCCTCTTGTGCCCGCATCGGCCTTCAACCGAACCCCGCCCCGGCCGAAACGTACAAGGTCTTCCGGTCCTGCGGACGAGGGTTTTCCCGTGCTTGGCCGAGGCCGCCTGATCCGAGGCCCAACTGAGCTGAGGCCCGCCTGAGCAGGGGGGAGACCCGTCACGGAGCGAGAGCGCACTGAATGGCCGAGCCAACTCCAAAGCCCACAACGCTCCCCACCCCTCCGCGCGCCGCGGCTCTTCCCGGCCCCGGCGCGGGTGTCCTTCCTCTTGGTCCTCTCCAGTCAACGGGGATTGTGATCACCCCGGCACACGCGATTCTGGCGGTCATTCTTCTTGGCCTTCTGGGCGGGCTCTTCCATCACTGGTTCTACGTCCAGAACTTCCTTTCCTTCAATGTCGAGGATTGGCGGCACGCCTACTTCGTGCCCTTCATCTCGCTCTTCCTCCTCTGGCAGAACCGGCGCGAACTCGCCCGCACCCAGCCCCGCGTCTTTCTCCCCGGTCTCCTCCCCATGCTCCTGGGGATCAACGCCTATCTCTTCTTCCAACTCGGTGCCGCCGTCAACCACATGGCCCAGGGGTGGTCGCTCATCCTCACGGTCTTCGGCGTTCTGCTCTTCGTGGGCGGGCCGCGCCTCATGCAGCTGCTCTTCCTTCCCCTCGCCTATCTCCTCTTTGCCGTAGCCGTCTCGGACCCCATCATGCGCGGCCTCACGTTCCGCATGCAGCTCATGGCCTCTGAAGGGGGTTGGGCCCTGCTCAACATCATCGGCATGACCTGCGACCTCGAGGGCAACGTCCTTCAGGTCACCACCGAGAAGTACGGCATCCAGCCCCTGAACGTCGCCGAGGCGTGTGCCGGCATGCGCATGGTGATCGGGTTCATCGCGCTCGGTGCGGCAGTGGCCCTTGTGGCCACCCGGGCCTGGTGGAAGCGCGTCGCCCTCCTTGGTCTGGCCCTCCCCGTCGCCGTCTTCATGAACATGGTCCGCGTCGCCTTCCTCGCCACCCTCACGACCATCGACCCCAAACTCGCCGCCGGGCAGTCCCACATGTTCATGGGCACGCTGATCCTGATCGCGGCCTTCTTTGTCTACATGGCCTTCGTCTGGGCCTTGAACAAAGCCGCCCCCGAGGATGAACCGGCCGGTCAGGATGTCAAGGCCGCGGCGTTCTATGTCCCCGGTTTCAGCACCCTCCCGCGCCTGGCCCGTTCCATCGGCTTTGTCGTTCCCGCGCTCGTCCTCGGCAGCGCCGCCGTCGCCGTTCCCGTCAGCGTCTGGGCCATGGGGGTCTATCTCCGCAAGCTCCCGATCTACGCCCCCGGCGGGCGTGCCGTCAGCGCCGTTGCACCAGAGTCCGCCTCTTGGATCCGCATCGGCAAGGACGCGCAGGAGTCGGCCGAGATGCTCGAAGAACTCGGCACCACCAACTACCTCTCACGCACGTACCTTCGCAAGGACGCGCCCAAGGACAAGCCCCGCGCGGTCGATCTGCACCTCGCGTACTACACCGGCATGATCGACACCATCCCGCACATCCCCGAGCGCTGCATGGTCGGCGCGGGGTGGCAGATCGTCGGCGCGACCCGTGCGGTCCCGCTCACGCTTGACCGCACCAACTGGCGCCCCGCACCCGCCGCCCCCGGTACCTCCCTTCCCGATGCACCCCTCGAGTTCGCCCTCACCGACCGGTCCTTCAGCGACCTTGGCGATGCCGTGCGCGTGCGCCTCCCGCGCATGCCCGGGGGCGTCGGCATCCGCGTCACCGAGTTCACCAACCCTCGCACTGGCACACGCCTCTTCGCGGGCTATCTCTTCATCGCCAACGGCACCACCACCGACAGCGCTGAGAGTGTCCGGCTCCTCGCCTTCGACCTGCGCGACGATTACGCCTACTACCTGAAAGTCCAGTTCTCGAGCCAGACCGCCCGCACAGCCGAGGACCTCGCCGCCGACGCCGGGTCCCTGCTGAGCGAACTGATCCCTGAGATCATGCGCTGCGTCCCCGACTGGGGGGACGTCGAGTCCGGGCTCTATCCACCGGACAATCCCCGATCAAAGTCGTCCACACGGAGTGCTGCAAGCCCCAAGTGATTTGAGTCCTTCCGCCCCGTGGCCCGGGACTGCTCGCCGGATGGTGCGAAAGATTACCCCCCTTGCCCGAGCCGCCGATAGTACGGCAGCGGTGCCTTCGGTTCGTTCGGCTCAGAGTAGGTAGTCGTCCGCACGCTCTTGTCTCACGGAGGCGCGCCTCCAAGGGGGCTTTTCCCCCCTCCGCAGTAACGCCTCAGCAGCACCCTCGCCCCTCGCGCTTTCTTACGAAGAACGGAACGTCGACATGGCAGCGAAAGTCAACCCCCGGTTCGTTGTAGGTCTGGCCGCCACGATCGTGCTGATCGTGGTCGTCTCCTGGTACCTCACGACCCGCTTCGTGTACAAGCCCGCCTCGACCTACATCACGCTCGCCGAGCAGGCCGAGCCCGCGGCGAACGCCGCGCAGGCCGAGCTCGATAAGGCCCGCGCCGCCCTCGCGGCCGCCCGCGCGACCAAGAACGCCGAGGCCGTCAAGTCCGCCCAAGCCACCGCCGACGCCGCCCTCGTGAGCGCCAACAAAGAGTGGAACACCGTCGCGCTCGCCTATTCCAAGGCCGTTTCGAAGGAGCGCACCAACGTCGAGTTCCTCAAGCGTTGGCTGGCCACGCTCAGCAAGATCACCCCGCAGCCCATCGATGTCTACCGCGACCGCTTCGACAAGGAGTGGATCACCACCCAGCGCCAGCTCGCCGACGCCGCCCCCGGCGATCTCAAGGTCCAGTCGGATTGGCTCAACCTCATGATCTCCGAACTGCGCCTCACCGGCGGTTCACCCTCGGCGTGGGAGCGTTTCATCCTCGATGTGGAAAATGCCCTCCGCGGGTTCATCGAGACCGACGCCGGGCACAAATCCGTCCGCCGCTTCCGCGGCATGGCCCGCGTCGAAGCGATGATCCAGGCGGCCGACACCGCCGAGGAAAAAGCGATGCTCGCCAAGGACGACCTTGAGGCCGCCCTTTCGGTCGATCCAGAGGACGCCGAAGCCGCGGCGACCTTCCTGACCTGGCACCGGTTGATGGCCGTGCGGGCCGCCAAGAGCGCCCGAAGTGCCGAGGCGGAGCAGTTCGTCAAGGACGGGCTGGCCCTCGGGCGGACATACGTCGCCACGCGCACCAACATCGCCCCGGTGCTGTACATCCTCACCCAGACGGAAATGTCAGAGATCGCCCGCAACCGCAAGCCGGGCGACGACATGAAGGCCCTCGAGACCGCGCAGCGCGCCCTCGTGGTGGCCATGGTCGACCGCGCTTTGACGCTTCCGCCCAAGCTCCTTGACCGCAACTCCGCCTTCACCATCGCGGCGACCGCCATCGGCGCCGACATCGAAAACTCGCGCGACCGGGCCATGGCCCTCATCCACCGCTGCCTGTACGGGCACCACGGCGACAGCCGGACGATGTTGTAGAAGGGCGAGATCGAGATGGACGTGACGGTGCGCCGGTTTTACCAGGCGATC
>JBQTIJ010000302.1:0-1916 GCA_052388255.1 Phycisphaerales bacterium | reverse complement strand
TAGTGGAGTTTGTCAAGAAGCACCCTCGCCAAAGAGTCCACCCCGGGGGGCTGGAGCATGATGGCCGACTCGATCTCGAAGAGCGAGAGGCCTGCCGTTGCAAAGAAGGTGGCGACAACCGGGGCGGGGTGCTCGAGAACAACGGCACGACACCAGGGGATGAGGCCGGTTGCGCCATCGGTGAGGCGGAGGGCTCGAGAGGCGGGGTCCTCTGTTCGGGCAAGCCACATTCCAGCAGCGAGGGGAATGAACCCAAAGCGAGCAATATGGGCCAGCACCAAGCCAGCGGCAGCGCTCAACGTGCTGCTGCTCAGGGTTGCGCCACTGGTGATACGGATGGCCGCCCCGATGACGACCCCGGGCCCAAGGCCACCGATGAGCATAATCCCGAGTACCAGAAGAGAGGTCCAGCGGAGGGGGCCGCGGCGGAACCCTGCCAGATACCACGAACCGACCAGCAGCGTGGTGCAGGACAGACCAACAAGAAAGGCGACGGCGGCGCTCTCGATGAGTGCCGCCTTCTGTTCGACCACAAACCGGCCGACGCGCTCGGCGATGCCCGAGAGGAGCGGGCCCTCGCCCGCGCTGAGGAGCGTGAGTAGAGCGCATGGGAGGAGCGTGGCCAGCAGAATCATGCCGGCGCTGAGCAGACGGGAGGTTTGTGAAGCGCTGTTTGTTGGCTCGTCCGGGGCATCGCTCCCGGTGCTGCCTTGGGAGAGCAGGCCTGCGCAGAGAGCGAGCAACCCCGTCACGACCACCAGCGGAGCCGCGGCGATACATGCGGGGATTGGCGAGGGCGAGAGGTCGATCAGTTTCCAGAGCCAGATCGAGTACGTTTGAATCTGAGCGAGGTGCAAGGGCACGGCCGAGCCGAGCGTCGCCGCAGCGACGAGCATGATCGCCGCGAGCACGCTGGAGCGCGCGATCCGGAGGGAGACAAACGTGCGACGAAGCCGGCCAGCACCGTCGAGCGTCAGCCCATCGAGGAGAGGGTCACTGACGCGGGCGAGCCCGAGGGAAAGGACAACGCCCGCGAGGGGCGCACCGGCGAGCCCGAGCGAAAGGAGTGCGAAGGCATCGCCAAGCCGGGTAGTGATCGAAGGGTCAGCCCGCATCAGCGAATCGCCGACCAGCGTCCCCGGGCCCCGGATGACATTCAGCCCAGCAAGGAGCAGCCAAGATGGGAAAATCAACGGGAGGGCGACGAACGGGAGCCAGCGTGACCGTGCCCCGGAAGCCCGGAGCGTGAAGCCGAAGGGGAGCCCCAGCAGGGTGCTGAGAAGGCCGACTCCAAGCGCAACGGCCACGGTGCGAGCGAGCAGCCGCGCGGGCCCCCCGGCATCGTTGAGCCCGGGCCAGCCGGTGACTCCCCCTTCCAGCCCCAGCAGCAGCGCACCCGTCAACGGCCACGCCACAGTCAACACCGCAGCGGCAAGAAGACAAAGGGCGACAACGACCGGCGCGGGAGCGAATGTTGGCGCAGGGGCGGATTGGGAGGTGTTCGCTGACACGGCGGCGAGCGGAGGTTAGTTGTGGCTGCCGCCATCCGGCGTACGGGCGAGGAGAATGGGCGGTGCAGGGGGGGCCGCCCGCTAACATTCGCCCCGCCGCGGCGCCAGATGTGTGGTCTGGCCACCGGCGGGTCGTACACCATGCAAACGCTCAAGGGCATCGCGGTTTCCCCCGGCATCGCGGTTGGCGAGGTCTTTGTCCTTGACAACGAACGCCGCCGGATCGCGCGGAGAACGGTGGCCCCGGCCCGGGTCGCTGATGAACATCGTCGCCTCGATCAGGCCCTGTCGCAGTCGATTGCCGACCTTGGCGTGCTGCGGACCACGACCGCGACCGAGCTGGGTGAAGAAGCAGCGAAGATCTTCGCCTTCCACCTCGGCATGCTCGCCGACCGGTCACTCACG
>JBQTIJ010000301.1:0-13857 GCA_052388255.1 Phycisphaerales bacterium | reverse complement strand
CAACGACGCCGTGAGTTTCCTGCAGATGGAGTTTGCGCCCGGCACGGACGGGAAGGCGGTGCTCCGGAAAGCGCGGCAGGCGGTGGGCGCCGGGGTGCTGGTCTCGGTCACGGCGGTTGAGATGAAGGCCCGGATCCGGGAGTTCATCGGTGGCGGGCTCTTTGTGCTGTCGGTGGTCTCGGTTGGGGCGATGCTGGTCGCGTGCCTGAGCGTGGCCAACCTGATCGTGGCGTCGATCCATGCCCGGCAGTTTGAGTTTGGCGTGCTGCGGGCCGTGGGCGCTGAGCGGTGGCTGCTTGCGCGACTGGTCTTCGCCGAAGCAGCGCTGATCGGCGTTACAGCGTGCATCGTCGGCACCGCCATGGGCATGCAGGGTGCGTGGGCGGGTCAGCAGGTTCACCGGGTGACCGTGGGCCTGGTGCTTCAGATGTCGTGGCCGTGGAGCGCGGTGCTGGCTGGGTGGGGTACGGTGCTCGTGATCACGCTCGCGGCGGCGTGGCCGGCGGTTCAGCGGTTGCTCAAGCGACACCCGCGGGAACTGCTTGCGGCGGTCCGTGGGTAGAGCGATGGGGCGATTGTTGGGCGTGCACCGGGCAAGCCCCCTATGTTCAGCCATGCCTTCGGTTCACCCATCGCATCCGAACCTGATGGTCTTTGACCACCCGCTGATCCAGCACAAGATGACCTGGCTGCGGGACAAGACACTCTCTCACCGGCCGGTCCGCGCCCTGCTCTACCAGATCGCGGGCTTGATGGTGTTCGAGGTGACACGGTCATTCCCGACGGAAACAGTGCAAGTGGAGACGCCGCTTGAGACAACCGCAGGTCAGCGGCTGGCGGGGACCATCACGGTGGTGCCCGTGCTGCGTTCAGGGCTGGGCATGACCGAGGGGATTCTCGAGATCATGCCCGAGGCACGGGTGGGGCACCTTGGCATGGCCCGGGATGAGCACACGCTTCGGCCGATTACCTACTTGCGCAAACTGCCCAAGGACCTCGACGCGGGTCCGGTGATCCTTGTCGACCCGATGCTTGCGACGGGCGGATCCGCGGCGGAGGCCATCACGTTGCTGCGCAAAGCAGGAGCGCGGGACCTGCGGATGATCTGTCTGGTGGCGGCCCCCGAGGGTGTCAAGACCTTGCGCGAGGCACACCCGGATGTGATGATCTACGCCGCGGCGGTTGATCGGCAGCTCAACGAGAGAGGGTTCATCGTTCCGGGGCTGGGGGACGCGGGGGACCGCATGTACGGCACGGCCTGAGGGCCGTACGCTTGAGCATGGCCACGGTTGCGATCGAGAACGTGACGAAGACCTACCCGGGTGGATTCCAGGCCGTCAAGGGGGTCTCACTGGATATCGCCGACGGCGAGTTTGTGGTGCTGGTGGGACCATCGGGGTGCGGAAAGACCACCACGCTTCGCATGATCGCGGGGCTCGAAGATGTGACCGGGGGAAGCATCTCGATTGGCGGGCGTGTGGTCAACGACCTGCACCCCAAGGACCGCGATATCGCGATGGTCTTCCAGAACTATGCGTTGTACCCGCACATGACGGTGTTTGAAAACATCGCCTTTTCGCTCAAGCTGCGGCGCGTGCCCAAGCCCGAGATCAAATCGCGCGTTGATGGGGTGGCCAAGATGCTGGGGATCGAGGGGCTGCTTGACCGCAAGCCCAAGGCACTCTCCGGGGGTCAGCGGCAGCGGGTGGCGGTCGGACGGGCCATCGTGCGCGAACCAAAGGCCTTTCTCTTTGATGAACCACTCTCGAACCTTGATGCACGACTGCGCGTCACTACAAGGGGAGAGATCAAGGCGCTCCAGCATCGCTTGAAAACGACGACGGTGTATGTGACGCACGATCAGGAAGAGGCGATGACGCTGGGAGACCGGATCGTGGTGATGTATGGCGGTCTGATCCAGCAGGTGGGTTCACCGCTCGAGGTGTACCGGCGGCCGGTGAACCGGTTCGTAGCGGGGTTTCTTGGTACGCCGCCGATGAACTTTGTCGATGGGACCATCGTGAAGGGGCAGGGACTGAAGTTCTCAGGGGAAGGCATGGAGATCGCAGTACCTGAGACAGCGGCAACGGTGGCGCTCACCGGAAAGCCCGTTGCTCTGGGCGTTCGCCCGCAGGGTCTGGCGGAGGGAAACGCGGCGGGCGGCGCGTTGGAGGGGCCGGTCACGCTGGTTGAGCCGCTGGGTGACACGATGGATGTGACCCTGACGCTCCCCTCCGGGCGACCGATCGTGGCGCGGATGACCGCGCGGGATGGTCTGAAGGCGGGGACGCGGGTGCGGCTGGTGGCCGATCCAGCCGCGGTGGCCGTGTTTGAGCCGGGCGACCTCGGACGCAACGTCTCGATCGGATAAAGGGACCGTGCACAGCGCGGGAAACCGACGGGGTGAATCCCCTTGAGGTGAGGCCGCTGGGTATACTCCGCCCCTTCGGACGGCCACTTGCTTTGTGTTTGCCCCGCCTTTGAACGGGGCGCAACCGTGGCTGCCGAGATTCTCGGAGGTTTTCCCATGGGCCTGATGAAAGAGTTCCGCGAGTTCGCACTCAAGGGCAACGTTCTTGACCTCGCGGTCGGTGTGATCATCGGCGGGGCGTTCGGCGGGATCGTGAACTCGGTCATCAACGACATGATCATGCCCGTGGTGGGCACGATCTGGAACGCCGACTTCAGCAACGTCTACATCGCACTGAACGACAAGGTGCGCAACGCGGCCGAGGCGGCGGAGAAGGCGGGCGGTGCCCTCGGGTTGGCGGATGCCCGGAAGATCGGCCCCGTGCTGGCCTATGGCAACTTCATCACGGTAGTGATCAACTTCATCATCCTCGCGTTCTGCATCTTCATGGTGATCAAGGCCTTCAACTCGGCGCGCAAGCGATTCGAGGCGGAGAAGCCCGCGGCTGCCCCGGCCGGGCCGACCGTGGACCAGAAACTGCTGACCGAAATCCGCGACCTCCTGTCGCGCAAGTGAGCCGATCACGCTGGCTTGGAACGGGTTTATTCGAGTGAAGCCGCGACGCGGCCGATGAACGCTGCATGGCTTCGATGGGCATGGCGGTCAGAACTCATGACGCGGGTGCGTCCCATGGTGGCGGTGCGCCCGCTCTTGGGCAGGTGCCTGAGGGCTTTGAACGACGAACGCACTGCCCTTTGTGCCGCACCTCGAACGAGCACGCGCCGGTCCATATGGCGTTCCGAGACATTCCGGTACTGCGGTGTGCTGCGTGCGGGTTCATCCACCCGTCCGTGGCGATGTCGCCCGCGGGGATGGCGAGGTACTACCGCGAGGTGTTTGCGAGCCCTTGGCACCGCAAGGGGCAGGAGTTGAACTCGTATGTGAACGACTGGCTGCTGAGGCGGGTTCGCGGCTTTTCGCAGGTGCGGTCACTCCTTGATGTCGGGACGGGGTATGGGTTTCTCCTGTCGCGGCTTCAGCGGCGCGGAATCGCGGCGGTGGGGAGCGAGCCATCGGTCGAGGAGGCACGCTGGGGGAACGCGAACCTCGGAGTGAAGATCAGCAACGCGCTGCTGCGCGAGAGCGGCTTTGCGCGGGGGAGTTTCGACGCGGCGGCCTGCTTTGAGGTCATCGAGCATGTCGCCGATCCGGTGGCGTTCGTGGCCGAGATGGCGGACTATGTGCGACCGGGCGGGATGTTGATTATCAACACGGACAATTTTGAGTCGGCCGCGGTGCGGCGGCTGGGGGCGCGGTTTGCGAAGTGGATCCCGCATTCACACGTCAGTGACTTTGCGCCGGCGACGCTCCGGCGGTGCATCGAGAGTGTTCCCGGGCTACGGGTCGAGAGCGAACTGAGCTACACGGCGTGGGAGAACGCCCTGCGGGCACAACTGGCCCGTCTGCGGGGCCCGGCCGACCCGGCCGCGTGCTTTGACCTGAAGGCCGAACTGGGGCGAGAGATGAAGCGGACGTACACGCTTTGGCCGCTTCGCTTGGCCATGGCCCGGGCGTGGACGGCCCTGACCTGGAGGCGAGATGCCACGGGCTCGATGATGTACCTGGTGGCACGGAAGGCCTGAGCGGGCCGTTGCGCGGCGGCGTCAGAACTCGGCCTGCTTGGGGGCACGCGGGAAGGGGATGACGTCGCGGATGTTCTGCATGCCGGTGACGAACTGGATCAACCGTTCAAAGCCGAGGCCGAAGCCGGCATGAGGAACGGTGCCGTAGCGACGCAGGTCGCGGTACCACCAATACTCCTTGGCAGGCAGGTTCATCTCGGCGATGCGTGCGTCGAGACGGTCGAGTCGCTCTTCGCGCTGGCTTCCGCCGATGATCTCGCCGATCCCGGGGACCAGAACATCCATGGCGCTCACGGTCTCGCGGCCCTTCTCGCAACCGTCGTCGAGCCGCATGTAGAAGGCCTTGATCCCCTTGGGGTAGTTGGTGAGGATCACCGGCTGCTTGTAGTGCTCCTCGGTCAGGAACCGCTCGTGCTCTGACTGCAGGTCCTTGCCCCACTGGACGGGGTACTCGAACTTCTTCTTGCCGGTGCGGATCACCTCCTCGAGCACGCGAACACCCTCGGTGTAGGTGACGCGGAGGAAGGGCTTGTCGATGATCTGCTGAAGGTTGGCGATGGTGCCCTTCTGGATGCGTTCCTCAAAGAAGGCCATGTCGTCGGCACGCTCGGTAAGGACGGTGCGGAAGAGGTTCTTGAGGAGGTCCTCGGCGAGGGCTGCATCGGCGGCGAGATCCGCGAAAGCGATCTCGGGCTCGATCATCCAGAACTCCGCGAGGTGCCGGCTGGTGTTGCTATTCTCCGCGCGGAAGGTGGGCCCGAAGGTGTAGACTCTGCTCAGGGCCATGCAGTAGGTCTCGACATTCAACTGGCCGGAGACGGTGAGGTGGCTCTCTTTGCCGAAGAAATCCTCGGTGTAGTTCACCGCACCCTCGGGCGTGCGCGGGAGGTTCATGGTGTCGAGTGTGCTGACACGGAACATCTGGCCCGCGCCCTCGCAATCGCTGCCGGTGACGATGGGCGTGTGCACGTAGTAGAAGCCGTGCTCGTGCAGGTAGCGGTGGATCGCCATGGCGAGGCAGTGGCGAACCCGGGCCACCGCGCCGAAGGTGTTGGTGCGAACGCGTAGGTGTGCGACCTCACGCAGATATTCGAAGGTGTGCCGCTTGTTGCTGACGGGGTAGGTGTCCGGATTCTCGACCCAGCCGAGGACCCGGACGGCGCTCGCGAGGACCTCCACGGCCTGCCCCTTGCCCTGACTGGCGACAAGAGTGCCATCGATCTCGACGGAGCACCCGGTGTTGAGCCGCTTTGCTTCGTCAAAGTTCTGCGCGATGCCCTCGCCGGCACCCTTGACGACACACTGGATTGGGTCGAATGTCGAACCATCGGAGACCGCGACAAAGCAGAGCCCACCGTCGGCCTTGCTCTCTCGGTTGGTGCGGACCCACCCCTTGATGGTCACGGGCTCGCCAACCTTGGACTTGAATGCCTCCGCCACGCGCAACCAGGCCATAGACATGCTCCGAGAAAAAGGGGAACCGATGGTAGCGGGAGCAGCGGAGTGGCCGTGCGTTGCGCGAGGGCGATCCGGCGGCATCGACCGGAGCGGGGGCCGCGCCGGAGGCGTCGCCCGGGATACGTTTGGCCATGAGCGATGCACTGCACAGCACCAAAGCCGCGGAACCGGTCGGGGCCTACGCGCATGCCCGGCGGGTGGGGAACCTGCTCTTCCTTGCGGGGATCGGCCCGCGTCAACGCGGGAGCAAGCAGATACCGGGAGTGACCCTTGACGCGGCGGGCCGGATGACCGACTACGACATCGAGGCGCAGGTCCGGTCGTGCTTCGAGAACGTTCGGATTGTTCTGGAGGAAGCCGGTTCGCGATTCACGAACATCGTGGATGTCACGGTGTTCCTCACGAACATGAAGAGGGACTTTGCGGTCTACAACCGCCTCTTCGCTGAGTACTTCCCGCCGGGGCCAAACTCGCCGACCCGGACCACCATAGAGATCAGCGCGTTGCCGCAGGCGGGGGATGCCCCCATCGCGCTTGAGGTGAAGATCATCGCGACGGTGTGAGCCGATTAGCGCGTGAGCGGCCGAAGAACAGCCCGCACTGGGCTGGCATCAAAGCCGATCAGGCGGAGGGGGGGCGCGAGGAGTTCATACTCGCCGGGCTGGACATCGCGAAGCGCGAGCCCCTCGATGATCGCGATGCCCGCCTTGAGCATGGCGGCGTGTGCGGGAAGGTCCTTGGAACTGAAGAGATCGACGCTCGGCGTATCGACACCGATTGTGCGCACGCCGCGGCGGGCCAAGGACTCGATCAACGGTACCGAGAGGGCGGCGAAGCCCTCGGTGAAAGTGCATGGATCGGGGTAGGTGCCGGTGCGAAGCAGGATGCGCGGGTGGACGATCGACGAGAGGGGCTGGGCGAGGTCCGCTTCTTCATATCGACGGCCGCCGGCAGTGTTGACGGCGATGAGGTGGCAGGGGCCGATGTAGTGGTCGAGGGGCATCTCGCCGACGCCGCCTGCACCGCGTCCATAGTGGTTCGGTCCGTCGGCGTGGCTGCCGAGGTGGACGGTCGAGCGCAGGGTGCTGAGCGTGATGTTGGCGCCCTGCTCGATATCGAGGAGCACCTCGCGGGTGAACGGCGAATCGCCGGGCCAAACCTTGATGGCGGGGGTGAGCGGAGGGGAAATGTCAATGAGCATGAGAACGATCCGGTGTGCGGGGGAGGGTTGCTTCAGAGTGCGGCATCGGACCTCCGGGCGCGCACGAACGCGTCGACGGCGTCGTCGGTGAGCGTGCGCCCCTGTGCCATGGGCAGGATCGCCTCGACCCGCGCGACGGCGGCGGCCATGGCACGCCCGCGCGAGAGGGCTTCGGTGTAGGGAACGGTTGAGAAACTCACGAGGTCATACTGCGGGATGAACCGGTCGCCCGCGATGCGATGAATCGCCCGCTCCAGTTTCTTGCGGTAGTGGAACTCCGGGAGGGCGGAGGTGTCACGCATCTCCACGAAGTTGGCGAGCGCCATTTCGGCGATGGCGTCGGCGTTTGGCTTGCGGGACTGCTGGTAGGCATCGAGTGCGGCCCGGCGATCGCCCCGATGGGCGCGGAGGGAGGCCGCGAGCACCGCGCAATCCTCAAAGCCGCAGTTCATCCCCTGGCCATAGAAGGGGACGATGGCATGGGCCGAATCGCCCACGAGGACCACGCGCCCAGCGTGCTGCCAGGGGAAACAGCGGACGGTGACGAGCGACCCAACAGGGTTACGCTGGAAGTCCTCGACCAGCGTCGGCATGTGCGGAACGGCATCGGGGTAGTGCCGGGCAAAGTGGGCAAGAATCTCATCAGCACCCAAGAGCCCGGCGAACGAGTGATCACCCTCAAAGGGCCAGAAGAGCGTGCAGGTGAACGACCCATCGAGGTTGGGGAGGGCGATCATCATCGATCCGCCGCGGGGCCAGATGTGCAGCGCATCGCGCTCCAGCGCAAAGCCGCCGTCCTTCGCCTCGGGAATGACGAGTTCCTTGTATCCGTGGTGAAGGAAGGTCTGGGCGTACTCGTAGCGGTCGGTCTTCATCATGGCCAAGCGCGCGACAGAGAACGCGCCGTCGGTGCAGACAATTAGATCGGCGGAGACACGTTCGACTGGAGCGCCGCTCGGCGGCCATGCGCCGTTGGTGGTGCGGGCGAAGAGTGCCTCTGGGCCACCGAGATCTACATCGACACAGGCGGAATCAAAGGCAAACGACACAGAGGTGTGTTCGGCTGCGGCCTTGAGAAGTGTGAGGTTGAGCCCGCCGCGCGAGACGGAGTTGATCGCATCGGCCGGGTTTGCGCTGTACGGCTGAAAGAACGGGAGAGCCGCGGGGTTCTGCGAGGTGGCGGGGTGGATCATTCGGCCGGGCATTCGCACGGCGTCGTCGCGCAGGACGCGCTCCGCGAGGCCGACTTCTGCCAGTGCGTGGAGGCCGCGGGCCGAAAGGGCAAGGTTGATGGAGCGGCCGCCGGAGTAGCCCTTGGCGCGAGGGTCGGCCCGGCGCTCACGAACCTCAACACTCCAGCCGTCGCGAGCGAGGAAGCAGGCCATGAGCGAACCGGTAAGGCCCGCGCCGATGACGAGCGCTCGGGGTGAGCCGCGCTCGCTCATGAGGCGAAGGTCCTGCGGAGGATCTCCGCGAAGCACCACACGTCGTGAAACGAGGTGTAGAGCGGCACCGGGGCTGCGCGAATGACGTTCGGCTCTCGAAAGTCGCAGACGACACCGGCACGCTTGAGCTCGTCCATGGCCTCTTTGGCCCCTTTGGCGAAGACCAGCGACAGTGCGGCGCCGCGCTGCTCCGGGTCGCGGGGGGTGATCGAGCGTGCAGGCCGACCGGGGATCGCATCAAGGAGGGCCTCGAGGTAGGCCGTCAGGCGGCGCGATTTTGCGCGGAGCGCGGCCATGCCGAAGCGGTCGAAGATCTCAAGGGAGACGCGCACAGGGGTCATCGAGAAGATCGGTGGGTTCGAGAGTTGGTACCGGTCCGCGCTCGCCACCGGCACAAAGTCTGGGCCCATACGGAAGCGGGTGGCCGGGTCTACCCCCCACCATCCTGCAAACTGAGGGAGCGACCGATCGGCAAGGTGACGCTCGTGAACGAAGACACCGGCCAGCGCGCCGGGACCGCCGTTGAGAAACTTGTACGAGCACCACGCGGCGAAGTCCGCGCCCAAGCCGTGCAGATCGAGAGGCACATTCCCTGCGGCGTGAGCCAGATCCCAACCGACTTTGGCCCCCGCGGCGTGAGCGGCACGGGTGATAGCGGGCATGTCAAACCACTGGCCGGTGAGATAGTTCACACCGCCGAGCATGACAAGGGCGACGGATGGCCCGTGACGGTTGATCTCCGCGATGGCGTCCTCAGTGCGGAGCGTCTCCTCCCCGGCCCGGGGACGCAGCCGGATGATCGCATGCTGTGCGTCGAAGCCAGCGAGGGGCGCGTGGAAAGCGGCCTGTGACTGCACAGCGTACGAATCGCTGGGGAAGCACGAGTCTTCGATCACGATCTTGAAGCGTTCGCGCGTGGGGCGATAGAACGAGGCCATCAACAGGTGGAGGTTCACCGTGAGGGAGTTCATCACCACCACTTCCGCTGGCAGTGCACCGACGAGGCGGGCGGCGGAGGCGCGGAGTTCCTCGTGGTACGGAAGCCAGGGGTGGCGGCCATGGATGTGGCCCTCGACACCGAGGCGTTCCCAGTCGAGGAGTTCCTGCTCAATGGCGGCCCGCACGCCCCGCGGCTGGCACCCCAGAGAGTTCCCGGCGAGGTAGATGGATTCGTGGGCATCCTCGGATCGACCGGTGACGCAGGAGGCGGGCGGAATATGGAAAAGGGCGCGGGCCGCACGAAGAGGGTCGCGGTCGTCCTCGCGCCGCGCGGATGCCTCGGTCAGGTCCGTGAAAGGGAGGACCTCCGGACCAGGTCCCGTCGCACCGGAAGGGCGACCAGTGGAGGAAGCGTGGGTCATGCGAACATCTTCATTTGATGAGTAAGCACCTCGACAGCGCTCGGGTGGTCGATATCAATGCGATAGTCGCCGCTCCAGCAGGCGGTGCAATAGTCGGCCGCCGGGCGGGTAAGGCACGAGAGGAGCCCCTCGAGCGAGAGGTAGGCGAGGGAATCCACGCCGAGGTAGGCCCGGATCTCCTCGACCGTCTTTCCAGCGGCGATGAGTTGATCGCGGGTAGCGAAATCAACGCCGAAGAAACAGGGGTGGCGGATCGGTGGGCAAGAGATCCGCAGGTGGATCTCTCGGGCACCCGCCTGGCGGAGCTGGTCGACCTTGGCCTTGGTGGTTGTGCCGCGGACGACTGAGTCGTCCACGATGATGAGTCGCTTGCCGCGCACGATCTCGGAGATGATGTTGAGTTTGAGCCGGACAGCCGCGACGCGCTCGGCCTGGCTGGGCTTGATGAAGGTGCGCCCGACATATCGATTGGGAACGATCCCCTCGCGATAAGGAACGCCGCTGATGCGGGCGTAACCGATCGCGGCGGTGCGGCCGGAATCCGGCATGGGCACCACATAGTCGGCGTCGATGGGGGACTCCTGTGCCAGTCGCTCGCCGAGGGCCTCGCGCACGGCCTGCACTGTCTGGCCAAAGACAACGCTGGCCGGATTCGCGAAATACACATGCTCAAAGGCACAGTGCGCCCTGGGCATCGACGCGGGCGCAAAGCGTCGGCTCTTGACGCCTGAGTCATTGATCGTGACGATCTCCCCGGGCTCGACCTCGCGCACCAGCGTGGCACCGATGACATCGAGCGCGACCGTCTCGCTGGCGACCACGTGCCGTCCGTCGCCCAGCCGACCGAGGACGAGCGGACGCCACCCCCAGGGGTCACGGGCGGCCTCCAGCCGGTCGGGGAACAGGAAGAGCAGACTGAACGCCCCTTGCAAGTGTCGGAGCGTTTCGGCGAGCGGATCGACGGCGCGTTGCTGCTCGGGCGAAGCGAGGATGTGCACCACGACCTCAGTGTCGCTCGTCGTGTGAAACAGGTGGCCGGCTTCCTCAAAAGCGCGACGGAGGACGCCCGCGTTGACAAGGTTGCCGTTGTGCGCGACCGCTACCTGCCCACCGACATACGACTCAAGCAGGGGCTGAGCGTTGCAGGCGAGAGACCCGCCAGCCGTCGAATACCGCGTGTGGCCGATGGCACCGCAACCACGGGCAAATTGGCCACCGAAGACATCGAGCTTGGCGACGATCCCGGGCTCAAAGACCTCCGCCACCAGACCCTGCCCGGTATGCCCGCGGATCTCGATGCCGTTGCTCACCGCGACTCCCGCGGCTTCCTGCCCTCGGTGCTGCTGGGCGTAGAGGCCGTAGTAGGTGAGTGTGCAGGGCGCGGGGCCTCCCCAGACTCCAAAGACGCCGCACTTTTCCTTCATGTCAAGGTCCGCCGCGCCTTCGCTCGAGCCGCGCGAGCACGCGGGCTGCGGCGTGCTCAAGACGGGTAGATGACGTGGCTTGGTCATGGAGGGCAAGGTTACGACAGGCGCGGGCACGCGGCGCGTCAGCGCGGCGGAGTTCCCACTTCATCCGGCGCGAGTGCCCGGGCTCCAATACCCTCCCTGGTGATCATCCCACTGGCCACCGATCGACCCCTGCGCCGTCCCCGGTTGGTCACCCCGTTGCTCGTCGCGGCGAACATCGCCGTGTACTTGGTAACCCTCGGGCTCAGTGGACTGGGCGGCGAGCGGGCCGCGGACTGGCTGTATGCGGAGGGGATGCTCGCGCCGGGGGGCGGCTTTCGCTCTTGGAACCTCCTCACCTACGCGTTCTTGCACAGCGGCTGGATGCACCTGCTCGGGAACATGGTGATCCTGTGGGTCCTCGGTCCGAACGTGGAGGACAAGTTCGGGCGGTGGCGGTTTCTTGGCTTCTACCTCGCTGGCGGAGCCGCGGCGGGCGGCCTGCACGTGCTCTTCCAGCCCGCCCCGGTGGTGGGCGCCTCAGGCGCAATCGCGGCGGTGAGCGGCGCGTTTCTGGTGCTCTTCCCTCGCACACACGTGAAGATCCTGTTGTTCTTCGTGCTCATCGGGGTCTATCAGATCCCGGCGTGGATCTTCCTTGTCACGGCCATCGCGTGGGATGTCGTTCTGGGCGGCATGGCGCGGGCGGACCGGATCGCGCACCTGGCGCACCTCGGCGGATACGCCTTCGGCCTTGGCCTGTCGTTCATTCTCCTGGCTACACGGGCGATGGACCGCGAAGCGTGGGACCTCTTCAGCATGGCTCGGCAAGCCAAGCGACGACGCGAGATTCAAGCGGCAGTGGCCGGAGGTCAACAGTCGGTGGAGATCCCGGAGCCGGTGCGAGCGGCGCGGTTCGAGGTGCTCAAGGGTCTGACGAGCGCGGATCCCGCGTCGGCGCTCGATGGGTATGCCGCGCTCCTCGGCCGGACGGACGCAGAGAGTTCCGCCACGCTCCCGGAGAAGCAGCAGATGCTGATCGGCAACACCGCCTTCGGGGCGGCCCGTCACGCGCTGGCCGCGCAGGCCTACGACCGGTTCATTGCGGCGTACCCCGAGTCCGCACAGGCGGACTCAACGCGGCTGATGCTGGCCGTTGTGCGGGAACGCTACCTCAATGACCCGGCTGGTGCCCGACGGGCACTCGAAGGCCTCACGACACTGCCGACCGATCCCGACCAGCGTGCTCTGTATGACCGGTTGACGCTTGCCAAGCCGCCTGCAGGGCTCAGTGCCGGAAGCGCCGGACCCCGGTGACCATGCATGTGATCCCGCGCTTTTCGCAGAGATCGAGGGTCTCCTGATCGCGTTTGGACCCGCCGGCATGGACCAGCATGCGAACGCCAGCATCGGCGAGCAGCGCAGGGCCATCTGAAAAGGGGAAGAAGGCATCACTAACAGCGACGGCACCGCGGGCAAGAGCCCCGGCCTTTTCCGTAGCGATGCGGGCGGCGGTCACGCGGTCCACCTGGCCGAGTCCGCTCCCGAAGAGGCGCACGCAGCCGCCATCTACCCCACCGATCGCTACGGCGTTGCTGGCCATGGAACGCACCATCAGATCAATCGCGCAGGCCGTCTCGATGTCAGCAGCGATGGGCGCCGGTCCGGCCTTGTGCTCCCACGATTGCGGGTTCGGCGCCAGTGTGTCTCGCTCTTGAGCGAGCATCCCGCCGGGGATCGATCGGAGATCAATCGGTGACTCCGGCCCGGCCGTGAAGGGGCCCACCTCAAGGATCCGCAGGTTCTGCCAGCGAGCACGGAGGCGGTCGACCGCAGCCGGCGCAAAGCTCTCTGCGAGCAGCACCTCGAGGAAGATGTCCTTGGCGCACAGGCGCTCCGCAGCGTCGTCGTTGAGCTCACCGGAGCAAGCGAGAATCCCGCCGAAGGCCGCGAGTGGATCGCCTGCGATAGCGCGATCGACCGACTCGCGGGCCGTCCCCGCAAGGGCTGCGCCGCAGGGGTTGGCGTGCTTGATACACGCCGCGGCGAACAAGCGCTGGGGCCGACCAGCCCCGAACGCGGCGAGGTGCCGCGCGAGTTCAAGGGCGGCGGCGGCGTCGTTGAGGTTGTTGTAGCTCAGTTCCTTACCGTGAAGTTGCCGAGCGCCGACCACCGAGGGGCCGCGAAAGGCGGGGTCCCGGTAGACGGCCGCGGCTTGGTGCGGGTTCTCGCCGTAGCGCAGGGCCTGGTGGAGCGACATGCGAACCGTGAGCTCGGGAGGGAGGGAGCTCACGGCACCATGCGCTGTGGGCTCGGTCGTCTCCATCGCAGCGAGGTAGCCCGTAATGGCCGCGTCGTACTCAGCGGTGCGGGCGAAAGCCGCGGCGGCGAGTTGACGCCGGAGCGCTGCCGAAGTGCAGGCACTCGTCACCTCCATCTCCGCCAGCACAGCGCCGTATTGACGGGGACTCGTGACCACCGCCACGAAGGCGTGGTTCTTCGCCCCGGATCGGATCATGGAGGGGCCGCCGATATCGATCTGCTCGATTGCTTGTTCCCGGGTCACGCCCGCTCGCGCGACCGTCTCCTCAAATGGGTAGAGATTGACGCACACGAGATCGATCGGGACGATCCCATGCTCGCGCATGGCGGCGGCGTGCTCAGGATTGTCGCGCACGGCGAGGAGGCCGCCGTGGACCATGGGATGCAGGGTCTTGACCCGACCGTCCATCATCTCTGGAAACCGCGTGACCGAGTCGATCGTGACGACGGGTATGCCGGCGGCACTCAGCATTTTCGCGGTACCGCCCGTTGAGACGATCTCGACCCCAGCGGCGACAAGAGCTCGAGCGAAGGCCTCCAGGCCGGTCTTGTCGCTGACAGAAATGAGT
>JBQTIJ010000300.1:0-2244 GCA_052388255.1 Phycisphaerales bacterium | reverse complement strand
ACACGCGCGGCGAGAAGGGCCCGTGGTCGGAAGTGACGACGGCGACGGTGGCGGCGTCAATGGCCCCTGCGCAGCGCGCTCCCACCCACCGTGTGCACGAGAGTCCCCCTCTTCGCCCCAACGGGGCGCAGGAATGTCGCCACGGGTGAAGCGCAGACCGCGTCCTCGCGGGCGCAGCGCAACCCGTGGAACCGGAGTCGTCATCTCTCCCCTGCCCCGGAGGGGCAGAGGAATCTCCCCCGCGCGGGTCGTCAACCGTGCCGGGTCAGTCTCCTCCGCCCCTGCCGGGGCGGGACTTTCACGCACCCGTATTCCACGGGTTGCGCTGCACTCCACCCGTGGCTACAGCCCGACGCCCCGTTGGGGCGTTGATGGCCGGCGTGAGCAGCAAAACCGCCGTCTCCATGGCCCGCTGGATCAACACGCGCGGGGAGAAGGGGCCCTGGTCGGAGGTGACGCCGGCGACGGCGCCAGCTTCAATGCCCACTGCGCAGCGCGCCACCAGAACCCGTGTGCACAAGAGTCCCCCTCTTCGCCCCAACGGGGCGCAGGAATGTAGCCACGGGTGGAGCGCAGTCCGCCCCCAGGCGGCCTGCCCGCATCGCGACACGGCGGGGCCGCTTCGCGCCGGGGCGTACACGGCGGAATCCATCCCACCGACTCGGCA
This sequence comes from Phycisphaerales bacterium, assembly GCA_052388255.1. Classification (GTDB taxonomy): domain Bacteria; phylum Planctomycetota; class Phycisphaerae; order Phycisphaerales; family UBA1924; genus JAEUIX01. The sequence continues at coordinate 1,577 of JBQTIJ010000300.1, read as the reverse complement.
CCACACCCCGGCAACCCGCCGGGGTGTTTTCATTGCCCGGAAGGTGGTGCGATCGGTTGCGAGCCCTCCCGCGAGCGCATCGGCAGCGGCCTCGACTTACAACGTCGCGGCCCTGCGGTGGGGCGGCGTGAACCGGACAAGCGGGGGGCGCATGGAGCAGTGAGCGAGGTCCGCCAGGTGCACACTCCACGCGGCTCGGGTGGTGCCGTTCAGGCCAGAGGTCCGCCCGATGATGGCCACGCTGGACGACCAGCAAGCCCGTACTGCTCGTTTCGCCATGGCGACAAAGACCGAAAGCGCTGCGGCCACCGGATGCCCGGGAGCAACGGGACCGGGCCGGGCTCGGCCGACCCGCCCGATCGAACCTGCGGGCGAGAACGAGGCGACCGCCCAAACCCCGTTGAACACTTCGGTCTTGGTGGGGTGCGGCGTCGGGTGAGCCCCGGCGGAAAGTGAGAAAATGCCCCCCGAAGGACTCGAACCTTCGACCCGCTGATTAAGAGTCGATCCGAGGGGTGCCTGCCCAGACCCGACAAAGACGCCTAAGTGATTGTGTATCATGCTTTTACAGACTGTCTTGAGACTGGACCGGAACTGGTTTCTAGCCTGTTTCTATACATGAATTGCCACAAAATTGCCACAGATCATTTTCGTGCCTTCACCCTTCTCGGCGAACTGAAAGTCCGTAGCTCCGTTGAGGAGCGTCCGGGTTCAAGTCCCGGCGGACAATCACTTGCGGCGATTCACCCGAAACGCCGGATCCGCGTCTTGGCGCTTTTTCCGAGCCCGAGAGCGAGCTCGGGAGGCTTCTGGACCTTTGGCTGCGGCTCTCGGATGGTGTAAGGGTATTGATGGTCTCGCTTGTGGCGGCAGTGTTTACAGACGCACTGAAAGCGCAATACATCGGCTCGCTCACGCCCACCATCTGGACGACCGTTTTAAACAACGGTTTGCGCTGCCGTGAGCATGGCGTGGGCCTCCAAAAATTGGAGACGATCTCTTTCTGCAGCTGTCTGGTCCGCTTGATCGAGAATCTTTCGGTTACTCGAGGTACTCAGCGCAGTCATGGAATCCTCGACACCCTGACGAGCGAAGCCGTGCTCCGTCCGACATCCAGATCGGGGAAAGGGTTTATAGGCGGACGACTCGAGCCGATTCCTTCGTCGCTTTGCTTCTGGAGGGCTGGAACTACGCGTAGGCTTTTTCTATTCTGGTCGTGATCATGACCTTTGGGAATGACAAGGCGATCTACCCAATACCGGACAAGCCTTCCGATGAGGTGAAGTCCCTTGTACAGGGAACAGCCACTGGTGAGCCCCGACGACGACGGCCGAGACGGCAAAACTATTTGTGAAACATTCGGCTTTGCTCGCTCGTTCGGGGAACGGATCCGGCCGTTTGGCGATGAGATAGGTGAGGCCGCGTCATCGGCTTTGCTCGCCCGCGGCTGTGACCTGCTCCCCGAATCCTGATCCACCAACTATGAGAGTCCCGTCGGCCGCCGGTCGCGGCCCGGAGACTCTCGAAGATGAAGCGAACAAGACACTCGGCGGAGCAGATCGTGGCCAAGCTGCGTG
>JBQTIJ010000299.1:0-1879 GCA_052388255.1 Phycisphaerales bacterium | reverse complement strand
TGAAGTCCATGAGCCGCAGCCGGAGCACGCCTTCTTTCTTGTAGACGTGGAGGATGCCCTGGCGGAAGGGTGCGTAAGGCGAATCGGCCCGGGCGACCTCGAAGTAGGCAGCGTTGTCGAGGCCGGTGATATCGACCCGGGCCATGTGCAGGGTGATGGGCGGGACGCCCTCAGGAACGGCCCCCGTTCCCTGCAGGGTGCTGACGAAGGAACCGTTCAGGAGCGCGAAGGCGGCGGCGACATCGGCGTCCTTGATCTCCGGGAGCGGGGCCCGGACGGGGACAGGCGTGCTCTCGACGGGCGGCTGAGTGAAGCCCGAGCGTTTCTCAAGAACAGCCCGCTCCGCGGCCTCGCGCACCGCCGCCGGAACATCGGGATTCTCTTCGATCGTGAGGCCGGACTTGCCGTCGCCCGGGGGCTTTGTTCCGGGCTTGCCCGGCTCCTGCGCGAAGGCAAGGGCAAGCGGAAGGAGCGCACAACCAACGATGAACAGGTTTCGCATGGAGAGAATCCGCAGGTGCGGGGAATCGGACAGGTCGTGGGCCCGCGGCAGAGGCGCCCGGGGTCAACAGAAGAATGATCGGTTCACGCCATCTCGGGGTACAGCTTCTTGAGAGCCGCGAGAAGGTCTTTGACGTGGCTGATCGATTCGTTCATGAACTTCTGCTCGGTCTCATCGAGCTTGAAGGTGATGATTTTCTCGACGCCCTTGCTGCCGAGAACGCACGGGACACCGACGAACATGCCCTTGCCCTTCTGGCCGGGGGCGGCTCCGAACTCATCCTCGCAGTAGGCGGCGCAGGCAATGACGCGCTTCTTGTCGCGCACGATGGACTCGACCATCTCGACCGTGCCAGCGCTGGGGGCGTACCAGGCGCTCGTGCCCATGAGCTTGACGACCTCGCCCCCGCCGACCTTGGCCCGCTCAACGCAGGCGTGGATCTTCTCGGCAGGCAGCAGGTCGGTCACGGGAATGCCGTTGATGCTGGTCCGCCGGGGGAGGGGGACCATGTCGTCGCCGTGGCCGCCGAGGAGGAGGCCCTGAATGTCCTCAACGCTGCAGCCGAGTTCCCACGCGAGGAAGGTCTTGTAGCGGGCAACATCCAGCGCGCCCGCCTGACCGATGACGCGGTGGGCCGGGAAGCCCGTGATCTTCCACGCGGCGTAGACCATCGCGTCGAGCGGGTTGCTGACGACGATGACCACCGCGTTCGGAGCGTACTTGCGGATGTTCTCGCTGACGTTCTTGACGATGCCTGCGTTGACCTGCACGAGATCATCGCGGCTCATCCCCGGCTTGCGCGGCAGGCCTGCCGTCACCACCACCACGTCTGAACCCTCGATATCGGCATAGTCGAAGGTGCCGAGCATCTTGGCATCGAAGTTCTCGATGGGCCCGCAGCAGGCGAGGTCAAGGGCCTTGCCCCGGGGCATGTGCAGCTCGGGCTTGTCCTTGTTCTGGATGTCAAGAAGGACCACGTCGCCGAGTTCCTTCATGGCGATGGAGCGGGCGCATTCGCCGCCGATGTTGCCTGCACCAATGACGCTGATCTTGGCTCGACGCATGGGAATGTTGGTCCTTGGAATAGTTGCGAAACCGCGTGAACGAGGATGGTAGAAGGGGCCGGGAGAAGCGGCAAAGCGCACCGGGCCGCCCCTCCGTATGCTCGGGGTCATGGACGTTGATCCCGCCGCGATGGCCCATTCCGACCGGTACAAGCTTCTGATCGGCGGGGTGATCCCCCGTCCTATTGCCTGGGTCAGTACGGTCGGGCCCGATGGCTCAGAGAACCTTGCCCCGTTCTCGTTTTTTTGCGGGGTCTCCTCGACCCCCATGCTGCTGTGCTTCTGTCCGGCCAACAACCAGGATGGCTCGGAG
>JBQTIJ010000298.1:0-2243 GCA_052388255.1 Phycisphaerales bacterium | reverse complement strand
GTCGTTGCGTCCGCGTTTTTCCAGAGCGGGCGGAGGCAGGCCTGAAACTCCTCAAGCAACGCCTTGTCGGACATGATGTCGGGGTCGTCCTCTCGGGAAACGGCGAGGAGACCGGGCGCAAGCATCCCGATTGCTCCGCCGCCGGGCAGCCGCGACGCGTGCTGCATCCGGCGCAGCAGCGAAAGGCGATCCCGGGCGGTGCCGCCCCAACGGTCGAGTGTGCTATACGTCAGCCGGTTGTATGCGTCGAACCACAACGGGTCGGCATCGGTCGCAAGTTGGAACCAATACTCGGCGGTCTCGTGGCGCGGGTTGCTGGTGCCGAGGGCCTGACGGATGAGCACGCCCGCCGCGTGCGGACGGTGGGGCGCGAGCCGATGGGCCTCGCTTAGCGGCCCGTAGGACTCGTCCAGACCTGGTTGGAACCGGGCGAGCTGCTCGGGCGTCGTTTCGCTGAGGGTGCCGTCTCCGCGCGCGAGCCAGGCCCGATCGAGGAGCACCACGCCCCGGTAGAGGGCCGCAAGCCACGGGTCGGCGTCGGCCCGCGCCGCATAGAGATCCGCGGCACGAAGGTGGGTGGCGGAGTCAAAGTCGCGACGATCAAGGCGGACAATCAGCAGCCCGAGCAGCTGCACACGTTCGCCCGCGAAGCCCGGGCTGGCTACGGCTCGGGCCAGCGCATCGGCGATCAGGGCCGCCCCCTCTGCACGACACTCGGCGATGGTCTTGGCGCGGGCCGCCTGTTTCTCCGGTGATTCGGGGCCGTCCATCGAGCCCTTGGAGTTCCCCGTGTCTCCCCGGCGTTCGGCGTACCCCGTCATGCCGAGCCAGTCGGCCTGCAGGGCGACGACCATGCGCAGCGCGGGGTCATCCGGGAGCGGATTGATGACTCCGACCTCCTGCGGCCAAGCGCCGCCCATCTTGGAGAACTTCCGCGTCGTCGCATCCCAGTAGCAGCGATCGAACCAGCGTTTGACTGCCTGCAACGTCGGCGGCGTTTCGTCGGTCGCCATCGCGAGGCGTCGCTCCGCCGCGTCAGGCTCGACGCGCAAACGCTCAGAGAACGCCGCGGGCAGGATGCGATCGACCATCGCGCGCCCCTGCGGCGTGTCCCACCCGAGGGCTGGGAGCAGCGGTTGCAAACCACGGCGGACCTCGGCGACGAGTGCCGCATCAAGGGGCAATGGTTGCGCCCCGACGGGGGTCCGCGCTGGTGCTGCGGCCGACTCCGCAGCACGGGGCGGGTTCTGCGGTTCGGCGGGCCGAGGCGCCGGAGAGCAACCCGCAAGAAGGACGACGCTGACGAGCGCACCAACACGAAGCACCGTTTTGACACTCATGGTGAACGACTGTATGTCTGGAGGTGAATGGCACATCAGCCCGCAGAGCCGGGCGCGGCTCGTCAGGAGGTCGGAGTCAGAGCGCGCGGGGCATCGCGAGCGTGCAGAGAGTGCCTGAGGTTCAGTCCCAGCCATCGCGTCGCTTCACCGGTACAGGGTTCGGCGAGAGCGACTCGGCGTCGCTGGCACTCGCACCGACTGGGATGTTCTCTGCACTTTGCTTGTCACGAGCGCGGCCTCACTGGCCGGCGTTTATGCACGCACTTGGCCGCGCTGGTGGCCGTTGACGCAGTGGCGCAGGGCGTTCGGCCGTGCGCTTTCGGGAGACGATGTAGAGATATTCCTTGTTGGCAAGGTGGCTCACCTTGCCGACCTTCGCCCCCTGCGGGTTGTAGATGCCGGTCTGTGCGCCGACATAACGCTTGAAGTCGTTCTCGATGGTCGTCACCTGGCCTTCACCGTTCCATAGGCCAGCGAGCATGGCTTCCATCTCTTCGCGAGTGAGGTACCCCTCGTTGCTGAAGGAGACGATGAGGACCGGGGCACGCACGGCTGAAAGGAGCCGTCGCATGACGCCCGCGAAGGCCGGTCGCGAGTTGAAGATGCTTCGACGGTCCCGGACATCCACGCGCTTACAGGCCACGCCATAGACCTCCGGCTTGTCCCACCGCACCAGCGACTCCCACACATGGTAGGTGCCAAGATACGAATGCTGGTTGTATGGCGGGTCGATGTACGCGACGTCGGCCTCAAGCAGGGTGGCGGCCTCGAAGGCATCAAGACAGGTGGCCCGGCCCTTGCCGTGCGCTGCACGGGGCAAGACGTCCGGCACGCGGAGCTCAAGGTGGTGATGGGCGCGCGGGGCCCACGACTTGAGATACGCCATCTGGAGGCCGGTCGTCG
>JBQTIJ010000297.1:0-14088 GCA_052388255.1 Phycisphaerales bacterium | reverse complement strand
CGGGGTCGCTGATGGGGGAGCGCTCAACGTGCGGCTCAACAACGACCAGCGCCGCCTGCGGAGGAAGGGGGCACACCGCGGAGAACTCTCCCCGGCTGCATCGAATCAACCTCAACGCTCGCCCCCGCGCTGATTACTTCCGCTTCTCGTCCTTACCGGAGATGGGTGCCATCCGCGCCGGGGTTGCGGGCTTCATCATCGCCGGGGCTGACTTGGGCGCGGCCATCTGGCGCGGGGCCGGTGAGGGGCCCATGGTCGGCCGGCTTGCCGGGGCCGCGCTTCGCTCCACGGGCTTGAATGTCCCCTGACGCTGCGGCTGGGCTCGCGGTGCGGAAGGTGCCGCGGGCGCGGGTCGTGCCTCACGAGTCTCGCGGCCGGAGGTCGAGACTGTCGGTCGGGCCACCGGCGCTTGCCTGAACTCAGGCGTCGAAAGCTTGCTCGGCGCCACCACCGGGGCCTTCGCAGGGAGGTCCATGCGACGTACCTCCGGCTTCACCGCGGGTGCCGCCTTCGGAGCCACGCTGGGTGCGACCTTCGGTGCGATCACTGGAGCCGCAAAGTCGCGCCGTGGGAGAGCCACTGGTGCCGCCACCGGAGCCGCGGGCTTGCTCGCGATGGCCGGACCCGTCGCCGGACCCATGGCCGGACCCATGCTCGGCCGCGACAGGCCCTGCGGCGTGCTCGGCGTGATCGTCATTCGGGGACCCTCAGCCGCGGGCTTGCTTGGGGCCGTCGCCTGCTTGAAGATCGGCGCGGGCTTCGCGACCGGGGCGGGCGCATCGGCCTTCGCCTGGGGCACCGGCTTGCCCGCGAGGGGCATCGGCTTGGCAGCGGGCGTCACCGACGAGATCGGTCTGAGTTGCTTGCTTGCGCCATCGGGCCCTGCCGCGCTTGGTGCGGTCATGACCGGCCCCATGGGCTTGAAGGCCCCCGGCTCGGTCTTGGCGATCGGCTGCGGGCGAGTGTTCGCCGGCGCGTCCGGGCGCATGGCGGGGCGCGGGCCGATGTTGCTCGTGGGGGTGGGGGTGCTGGAGGTGCGGGGGTTGTTGGAGGTGCTGGCAATGCCCGGCGCATCCGGGCGTGCCCGTGGCATGGGGCGTGCGACCACCGCGCCGTTGTCGGCGATTGGCGCGGAGGCCAGTGACTTCATCGCGCCAGGCGAGATCGTCGAAGGACCGGGGTTGAACGTCGGACCCATCTGGCCCCGCGACTCGACCGATGGCCGCTGGAAGGCCACGCGCCCATCACCCACCGGCGCGAAGGCCGCACGCTCGATCGAGGGTGAAGTCGGGGCCGGACCGACCTGGGCAAACCCGCGCCCTGAATCGCGATGGCGCGAGCGCGCAAAGGGCGCGCAGTCGGAGGGGGGGCAATAGATCGGCTGATAGGGGTCGTAGCAATCGTAATACGAGCGCGAATAGTGGCGGTACGGCCGATAGTGCCCGAACCCGAAGGAGATCGAGATGCCGAACGAGTACGACGGGCGGTAGTATGCGTATGTGCTCGCCGGGTAGTACCCATAGGCGGGCGCGCAGTACACCGGTGCCGGTGCATACACCGGCGCGTACGAGGGCGCGAAGATGGTGGGGGCGCAGTACGGATCGACATACGCCGTCGCGTACGACGGTGTCACGTAGCCGTACGTCGAATACAGCGGGTACGTCACGACCGGGCGATAGCAGAAGGGGTCATAGTGCGCGAAGACCGGGGTGTATGAGGTACACCCATAGAACACCCGCGGCCGGCAACTGTTGAAGTACGAGTACGACCGCCCGAAGCCGTACTGCACGTAACTCGTCGAGTAGTTGATGGTCGATGCGCCGAACGAGCCATACGAGGCCCCGTCCCCGAAGGTCGCGCCGATCGAGAGCGACGTCGCCCCCGCGTCAAAGTCGTCCGCCCGGTCGATATCAAAGTAGGAGAACCCCACCGAGACATCCGCCCCCGCGCTCCCGCAGAGCAGCGCCAGCGCCCCCGCGGCGGTGGTGGCCAGCAAAGCACGCATCAGGTGTGGACGACGGTTTTGAAGAGACATGGCCAATGGCCTCCGGAAGGGCACGCCTCAAGCATGCCCGATGAACCCAACCCTCGCCATTGCCTACGCCCACCAAACCGACGTGGATGCACGGCAAAGACGCTTCCTGAGCCCCTGAACACGCTTTCATGCCCCTCCGGCACTCTCCTGAGTCCCGAATCAGGCAAACACCGGAGGATGGCCGGGTCGGCGGCCCACCCCCGGCTCGGGTATGCTCACGCCGAGTCCACATGCTCAAAGTGCCCGTTATCGTTCTCTTGGGCGCTTGCGCGCGCCTCTCTGCGTGCGTCACGGAGGGCCCGCCCCCCCGCCCCGCCCCCAAGCCACTCCCCGCGCAGCCCCCCGCTGCGGTGGCAAGCCGCATGGCCTTCAGCGTCGGCAACCCGGCGGACACCGACAACAACGGGTACCTCGATTCGATGCAGGCGGTGGCGTTCCTGTATGCCGACAGCCACCCTATTTCGCTGGTCCTTGACGGCACCTTCGAGTTCACGCTGGTCAGCGCCCGAGGGGAGGTCATCCGCGCCTGGCGGTTTGATCTTCCCGCCACAAGAAGCGCGCTGATCCAGCCCCTTCCTGGCCCGGCCTACGCCTTCCGCCTTGGGCTCCTTGATGCTCAAGGGACTGACAGGATCGATGGCTCGGTTGGCGAGCTTCGGTGCACCTTCGTCCCCACATCGGGCACTCCGGTCTCCTCAGGCCGCGGGCATTCGGTGCAGGTCGGGCGAATCCGCTGAGGGACCGGCCTTTTCAGCCCTCATTTTGGCCCATTGGAGACGATTCACACACTGAGGGGTGGCCCCGCGCCAAGGTGGTGGGCACACTTGATCGGTGGCCCCAACTGGCCGCATGTTCTCGGACGACATCGCCGCTCTCGGCGGAACCGTCGGGGCGGAACGTCCGAATCAAGGTGTCTCGCCGCGGGTGTGCGTTTGCCCAATGCCCCGCGGCTCTATCGGAGGTGGATCGAGATGCGTACCCGGCTGTCAAGCGGTCTGTCGTTGGTTGCGTCCACACTCCTGCTGGCCGGGAGCGCGACGAGCGTGGTGGCCCAATCCCTGCAAAGCGCGCAGGTCGGCGGGACGACCTTCAACTTCCCTGTTGGCGCGGCTCAGCCCCCGGGGGATTCGAACCGGCTCTTTGTGATCGAAAAGACGGGCGCGATCCGGATCATCGATCTGGCGAGCAACACCGTGCTCCCCACCCCCTTCATTGACGTGGGCATCAATGGCCTGAACCTGAGCACGAACGCCAACACGGTGGGCGACGAGCGCGGCCTTCTTGGCCTTGCCTTTGACCCGAACTACCAGAGCAACGGGCGGTTCTACTTGAACTACACCGATCGAACGAACGGCTCGACCGTCATCCGTCGGTACACGGCCAACGCCCCCTTCGCCACGAGCAACACGGCCAACACCGGCAGCGCTCTGAACCTGACCACCTACACCCAGCCCTTCAGCAACCACAACGGCGGCCAAGTCGCCTTCGGGCCCGATGGCATGCTGTACGTCGGTTCCGGTGACGGCGGCAGCGGCTACGACCCCAATGAGAACGCCCAGAACCTCGCCACGCCGCTCGGGAAGATCCTGCGGTTTGATGTGAACAACCAGGCGGGGAACTTTGTCCCCGCCGACAACCCGTATGCCGCGGGCCAGGCGGGCGCGAACCGGTACATCTGGGCCTACGGGATGCGGAATCCCTGGCGGCTCTCGTTCGACAGACTCACGGGCGATCTCTGGATCGCCGACGTCGGCCAGGATGCCCGCGAGGAGATCGACTTTCAGCCCGCGCTGACCGCCGGCAATCTTGCGACGGTGCGCAACCGCAACTATGGCTGGGACTGTCGCGAAGGTCAGATCATCGCGCCAGCCGCCGGCAATGGCGATGGCTTCGGCTGCGACGGGACACTCCCCGGATACACCGACGCCGTGACCGACGTCCCCCATGCCAACGGGGTCTGCTCCATCACGGGTGGGTATGTCTACCGCGGCACGGCCATCCCCGGGCTGGTGGGCAAGTATCTCTTCTCTGATTACTGCGCGGGGTTCATCCGCTCGTTCCGCTATGCGGGGACGGGCAACAACATGGCCGATTGTCGCGACTACCAGACGCAGCTCGCCCCCGGGGGAGGGTTCGGGGGCGTGGTCTCGCTGGCGGAGGACAACGCGGGCGAGCTTTACATCATCGGCATCGGCAACACAACCAACACGGGGCGGGTCTTCAAGATCCTGCCCGCCAATGACGCCACCAACTGCGGCTGCCCCTGCTTCACGAGCGGCATGCCCACGCTCTTTGCTGACACCTTCGAGACCAACCTCGGCTGGACCACGGCGAGTGCCGCGACCGACGGGGCCTGGCAGCGGGGCGCCCCGATCAATGGTTCGGTCTGGACCAACGACCCCATCGGCGACTCGGACGGCTCCGGCCAGTGCTACCTGACCGCCAACCGCGACGACAACTCGGATGTTGACGGTGGGTCGGTGACGCTGACCTCGCCCGCGATGAACTGGGCGGGCAAGCCGGTGGTCATCTGCTACGACTACTTCTTCTTCCTCAACAACACCGACAGCATGACCGTCGAGGTCAGCAGCAACGGCACCGCCGGGCCGTGGCGCGTGGTCGCCACCCACAACACCTCCGGCAACTACGCCTGGCGCCACAACGTGATCACGCAGCCGATGCTCGATGCCGCCTTGGTGACGAACACGGCCAACATGCGCGTCCGCTTTGTCGCCGCCGATACCGGCACCGCGAGCGTGGTGGAGGCGGGCGTCGACGCCTTCCGCGTCTTTGACGCCACCCCCACGCCCCCAAGCCCCACGGACTTCAACGGCGACGGGTTTGTTGAGCCCGGCGACCTTGACGAGTTCATCACCGCCTTCTTCAGCGACAACGAGGCCGAGCGGGCCCTGACCGACTTCAACGGCGACGGGTTCGTCGAGCCCGGCGATCTCGACGAGTTCATCACCAGTTTCTTCGAAGGGTGTTGACCGGCGGGTACGCTGGCGCGGGCCGACGTACGATCGCGGCGGAACTCCTTCCGCCAGCGAGACCCGCATGAAGACCAGCACCGCCGCCAAGTCCAAGAACGCCCACTCCAACGGGCACGCCCCCGCCGCGACCGGTGGCGACCTGTCGTATGCGCGCCACATCTCGCCCCGGCGCAAGACGAGCAAGGCCAAGGACATCGCCGCGCTCGTCAAGGAGCAGCTTGAGCACTTCGGGCTTGATGCAAAGTCCGCCTTCGGCAAGCACCTCGGCGGGATCGCCGCCGCGGCGTACGGGGCCCAGATCAGCACCGAGCACCTCTACCAGGCCCTGCTGAAGGAACTCGCGGGGCTTGACCGCAAGGACCGCGCGGCCCGTTTCGCGGCCCAGAAGTTCCTCTGCTTCCAGCTCGCCAAGGTGCTCGACACGCTCATGCACCCGATGCGGCGGACTTATCAGTCGATCGTGGATACGCAGGGTTCACGCCTGGCCCGCGGGCCATACCCGGTCTTTGACAATCTGACCGCGCTCTTCTCGGCCAAGCCCGTCATCACGCGCACGGCGACCTACATCTATGCGTGCAGCGAGTGGGTGGACGATGCCTTCCAGGGCAAGGAGCTGATGCTCGAGGTCTACTCGCGCCTCCTGAACCCGACCAACGTCTCGCTTGCCAACCACATCGTGGACGTCGAGTGCGGGCCCGAGGCCCACCACTACTTCGCGTGGAACTTCAACAGCGGCATGGCGGCGATTGACGCCACCCTCAGCCACCTCGTCGGCTATCAAGACGTGGTGCTCGCCAGCCGCAATGTGTACGGCGGCACGTACCAGTTGCTCCACGATTGGTTCGCCAAGCCCGGGAACCTTGATGTGGGCGTTGAGTTCTTCGACGGCTACACCGGCGCGGATTTCGTCAAGGCCCTGAAGGCGGCCGAGACCAAGTACGCCGATCGGCTGAAGGCCGGGCGGCATGTGTACGTCTACCTCGAAAGCCCCTGCAATCCCCACGGGTATGTGCTCGACATCCCCGCGATGTGCAAGGAGGCCCACGCCCGCGGCCTGACCGTGATCGTTGATTCCACCGTGGGCACCCCCTTCCTCCACCGCCCGCTCCGGCGCGAGGATCCCCTTGAGCGCCCGGACTTTGTCATCCACAGCTACACCAAGGACATCAGCGGCATGGGCGGCACCACCGCCGGCTGCGTCATCGGCCGCAACGAGCGCATGTTCATGGGCAAGCACGACACCGTCCGCGGCGTCGATGTCGACGGCACGCCGCGCGATTGGCACGGCCATGAGACGAGGTTCTGGAATGTCTATTACATCAAGGGCGCGTTCCTTGATGCCGACAAGGCCTACGAGGTGATCAACGGGATGCACACGCTCGAGATGCGCGTGCTCCAGAAGACCATCAACACCCTCACCTTTGCCGAGTTCCTCGGCGGGCACCCGGACCTCAACGTCAACTGCAACGCCGTCCCCGGCAACCCCAACGGCCGGATCCGCGAGCGGGTTCTCCACCTCGGGCTCCCGGCCCCGCTCTTTACCGTGGACTTTGAGGGCAAGAAGGGCGGCAAGCCCCCGTTCCAGCGGGGCGACTTCAAGCGCTTCTTCGACTGCCTTGATCCAGTCTTCGGCCACCAGGTCTCGCTCGGGCAGACCAACACCGTCGTGCTCTGCCCCGCCATCACCAGCCACAGCGAGATGAGCGACGCCGCTCTCCGCGCCGCCGGGATCGAGCCCACCACCGTCCGCGTCGCCATCGGCATCGAGGACCCGCGCACGCTCGCGGCTCACCTTGTGAAGGCCGCGGAACTCTCGCTTGATCCTGTCGCGCCCGGCTTCAGCCGCCGCTTCCCGAGCATGGAGAAGCTCGACGCGATCTATCGCAAGCACTACACGGCGGTGCACAAGAAGTACGTGGACAGCCTCGCCCCCGCCGCGTCGCTGCTTGATTGACCGGCTCGCGGCCGAGCGGCCCGTGCCTCAACCGACCTTGCGCGGCTTGACGAGAACGAGCCCGCCGAGAAGAACCGCGGCGGCCCCGCCGAGCGGGTTGAAGACCGCCAGCCAGGTCGGCTCGCGCCCGACCTCCATGAACTGCTGCATCGTCATAGCAGGGTCACGGGGGCCGGTGGGTTCGGGCTTCTGAAGCGTGAAGAACGCCGAGAGCCCGCCCAGCAGAAAGACGACCGCGGCGAGGGCGATGACCGGCCCTCGCGTGCGCGCGATCTTGGCGCACATGACACCACCAAGGAGCCCGGCCACGACGGTGATCGAGGGGGCGGCGATGCAGAGAAACCAGTTCCCTTTGAAGGTGCCCGGCTCGAGCAGCCCGTTGATGCCCACGCCCATCCACAGGCCCATGAAGGTGCCGATGATGAGGATCGACATCGCGATGTACGTGGCGACAACGGCGAGAATGGCTCTGAGCATGGGGGCCTCCGCGAAGGTGCGAGCCACCGCCTGAACCCGCAGCGGGAGCGGCGTGGAGCGAGAGTGTACGGCCCCCGCGCGCAGAGGCGGCGCAACCACAGCGGCCACGGGGCCGGAGCGCCGGCGGGGCGGAACATAAGCCCGGGGGTGCGATCACCCACGGCGTGTGACGGCCCGGGGTCCGTTCACGCCTTTACGAGTTGCGGCGGCGGCGTGGGCACGGCCGGGATGCTCTCCGGCGGGGCCACCCCCGTGTCCCAGGTGATAAGCCCGGGCACAATGGGCGAGACCAGCCGGTCATCCTCAGGAAGCACGCGCACGCTGTAGCCGTGCTGGCCGGAGTGGTTCGGGGCAAAGGCCCCGACAAAGGTGTGCGTGCCGTCGCCCATGTCGCGATCGTGCTTCATGGGGATTGCCTGCGCACCGGTCAGCTCACCCAGCGAGTTCACGCGGCCGTGGTAAAGCTCGACCCGCACCTCGGTCGCGAAGAGGTCGCCGAGCGAGACACGGGCCTGCACGCCCACGCTCCCACGCACGGGGACCGCCCCGTTGGGGCCGACATGGTTGCTGACCTCGAGCACCCGGACCTTGTGCCAGTGGTGGCGATAGCGGTCAAGGTGGACGGCCAGATCGCGGGCCTGCTCGAACTTCTCCGTGGCCAGCCGCTGGGCGGCGTTGTGGGCGGCGAAGTAGAACTTTCGGGCGTAGTCGATCACCATGCGGTGGGTGTTGAAGGCGGGCGCCAGCGAACGGATGCACCCCTTCATCATGCTCACCCACTTGCGCGGGATGCCCCCGGAGTCGCGGTCATAGAACATGGGCACGACCTGCCCTTCGAGCACCTGGTAGAGGGCGCGGCTCTCGATGTCGTCCATGTCGTCGCGGCTGCGTTCGTCGTAGTTCTCGCCCCGGCCGATGGCGAACCCCGTCTCCGGGTCGAAGCCCTCGTCCCACCAGCCGTCAAGGATCGAGCAGTTCAGGCAGCCGTTCATCGCGGCCTTCATGCCGCTGGTGCCGCTCGCCTCAAGCCCGCGAATAGGGTTGTTCAGCCACACGTCGCACCCCTGCACCAGCCGGCGGCCGACCTGGATGTCGTAGTCCTCAAGGAAGACCACGCGCAGGTTGTTCTTGCCCTGGCGGCTGAACTCCACGATGTCGCGGATGAGCTGCTTGCCACCACCGTCGGCCGGGTGGCTCTTGCCCGCGATCAGCAACTGGATGGGCCGGCCGCTGGTCAGCAGTTTGTCCAGCCGCGCCTTGTCGCGGAAGAGCAGCGTGCCGCGCTTGTAAGTCGCAAAGCGGCGGGCAAAGCCGATGGTGAGCACGTTGGTATCGAGCGCGGCCGCGGCGGCGTCGATCTCGGCCATCCCCGCGCCCCGGGCCGTCAGTTGGGCACGGATTTTCCGGCGGACCCACGCGATCAGGTGCTCGCGCCGGCGCTGGTGCGCGGCCCAGAGCTCCTCGTCGGGGATCTCGTCGATGCGGTTCCAGGTGGCGGCATCTTCGGGCGAGTCGTGCCACTCGATGCCGAGGTAGCGGTCAAAGAGGCGCGAGAGGTCCGCCGAGACCCACGACCGCGCGTGCACGCCGTTGGTCACATGCCCGATGGGAACGTCGGCCTCCGGCGTCCCCGGCCACATCTGCTTCCACATCCCGCGCGAGACATGCCCGTGCAGCTCGCTCACGGCGTTGCAGAAGCGGGCGGTGCGGATGGCGAGCACCGCCATCGAGAAGAACTCCTTGCGGTCAGCCGTGTTCTCGCGCCCGAGCGCGAGCAGACCCTCAAGATCAAGGCCGAGCCCCGGGCACATGTGCGAGAGATAGGTCTCGATCAGCCGGGGTGGGAAGCGGTCAATACCGGCGGGCACAGGCGTGTGCGTGGTGAAGACGCACGAAGCCCCGATGGCCTCGCGGGCCTGGTCAAAGGTCAGGTCCGGGTGCTGGGCCCGAACGTTGTGGATGCGCTCAAGCGTCAGGAACGACGCGTGCCCCTCGTTGCAGTGGAAGACGCTGGGGTCCTCGCCGATCGCCTTCAGGGCCCGGACGCCGCCCACACCCAGCACGATCTCCTGCTTGATGCGGTGCTCAATGTCGCCGCCGTAGAGCGTGCTCGTGATGTCGCGATCCTCGCGGCTGTTCTCCGGCAGGTTCGCGTCAAGGAGATAGAGCGGCACCTTGCCGACATCGCAGCGCCACACGCCCAGCGAGATGGTCCGCCCCGGGAGCTCGACGCTCACGCGGAGCTGCTGGCTCGTCCGCTTGTCGATGACCTTCGTGATCGGCTGGTTCGGCGCGTCGATATCCGGATAGGTCTCCTGCTGGAAACCATCGGGAGAGAGGTACTGATGGAAGTACCCACGCCGGTAGAGGAGCCCCACGCCGACCAGGGGGATAGCCAGGTCCGCGGCGGACTTCAGGTGATCACCCGCCAGACAGCCGAGGCCACCCGAATAGATCTGGAAGCACTCGGTGAGGCCGAACTCCGAGCAGAAGTACGCGACCTTGAAGGGCTTGTTGGTCGAGAGCGCGCCCCCGGCCTCAGCGAACCACCCGCCGTGCTGCATGTGCTCGATGAGTTGATTGTGGACCGAACCAAGCGCGTGGACGAATGACCGGTCGCTGGCGGCGCGGTCGAGCTTCTCTTGGCTGATCGACCCGAGCATGAGCACGGGGTTGTGACCGGTGGACTCCCAGAGGTCGCGGTCAAGCCGGGAGAAGAGGTTGACGGCCTCATAGTTCCACGACCACCAGAGGTTGTGGGCGATGTCTGAAAGGGCTTTCAACGGTTCCGGCAAGGCCGGAACGACGCGGAAAGACTGGATGCGTGCCTGATTGGGGCTGAGCATGGGGTTGTTCTTGGCGAGCTTGATGCCGTGGGGGAGGACGTCCATAGGTCCAGAGAGTTTCGGCCTATTCACCCTCGTCCGTGAGGGTAGGTCCGGGCTCGCTCAGGATGGTCCGCCGCGCATGACCTCCCCCGGGGATTCCATGCCGCACACACACCGAAAATGTCGGCCAAGAGGGCAGCCGACCGGGCCGGAGCCGACTACCGCAGGAGTTCAGCGATCTGGACCGCGTTCAGCGCGGCCCCCTTGCGAAGCTGGTCCCCGCTGACAAAGAGGTCAACCCGCTCGACGGGCGTGTCGGCCGTCCACCCTGCCCGGACACACGACGGGTCGGCCCGAATCCGTCCGACGAGCACGGCATCGCCACCACTTGCCTTCTGTGGAGTCGGAAAGCGATTGCCCGCGCGATCGTCAATCACCACAACGCCCGCGGCTGGCCCGGCCTCAAGCAGGGCTGCGCGCACTTCGCGCTCGCTGGCGGGTCGGCGAAGGGTGATGTTGATGGACTGGCTATGGGCGCGAAGGACAGGGACACGGATGCACGTCGGAGAGAGGAGGATCTCCGGGTCCTCCCAGATGCGCCGGGTCTCGGAGATCATCTTGGACTCTTCGCCGTTGAGGCCAGAGACGGGGTCCATGGGGGCGTTGTGAGAAAAGAGGTTGAAGGCGTACGGCTCGGGGAAGATGCGGGGGACCGCCTCACGACCGGCGAGAACATCGCGCGTCTGTTCCTCAAGTTCCGCCATGGCGCTCGCACCCGCGCCGCTCGCGGCTTGATATGTGCTGACCACCATGCGCGCGATGCCGAAGCGCTGCCGCAGCGGATTGGCGGCCACGAGCATGATGATCGTCGAGCAGTTCGGGACCGCCACGAGCACGGGCGGCGCGGGGCGCGCGGCGGGGAGCGTGTGGGGGTTGATCTCCGGGATGACAAGCGGGCGGGTGGCATCACCCCGGAAGGCCGAGGAGTTGTCAACCACGATGGTCCCGGATTGCACAGCCGCCGGGGCGAACGTGCGCGAGATCGACGCACCGGCAGAGAAGAGCGCAAGGTCGATGCCTTTGAGCGCGCCCGCGCGGAGTTCCTCAATCTGCACCGGCTCATTGCGGAAGGTGAGCGACTGGCCCGCGCTCTTGGCACTGGCAAAGAGCCGCAGGGCCCGGCAGGGGAAGCGGCGCTGCTCGAGCACGAGCATCATCTCGCGCCCCACGGCGCCGGTAGCGCCCACAATGGCGATGGTCGGATTCGTGTTCACAGTGTCTCTTTGGGCATGATGCGCAGCGTCTCGGTCAGAGCATTGCGCATCCGCACCAGGAGGATGATGTTCAGAACAAAGAGAGCAAGATCACCCAGGCCGCAGATGAGCCGGAGGAAGACCAGCCACATGAGCGTGATGCTGAAACTCTCAAGCGGCTTGCTCGGCAACCGCTTCGCGAGGTGCGAGGTGTAACGCATCGAGGTGAACCACTGGATGCTCTCAACCACCCAGACGACAACGCTCAGCCCCATGGACACCCCGATGAACGTCCCCTGCCCCCCAGGAATCATCGACACCATGCTGATCTGGAGCGCGGCCACCAGCACCGTTCCGGCGATGAACGCGGCGTTCATGATGAGAACCACGCGCAGCCACTGTCGCGTGCTCTGAGACTTGTCGCTCGCGACATTCGCGACCGAAGGCGTGCTGATGAGCCACCACCCGGCCAACTGCAAGCCCACCGCCCCCGCTTGCAGGATCGCGGTGAGCAGTTGTACCCAGGGCTGGTTGACACGTGCGGGGTTCATCCCGGCGGCAACGGTGACGCCCCCGACGGCGAAAATCACAAGGACCTTGCAGACGACGCTCAAGAGCGCAAGATCCACACCCAGCTTCAGGCGCGAGACATGCGCCCGCGAGCTGTAGCGAAGGTAGTTCCCGTGCAGCGAACGCCCGACCGACGTCCCGCATTCCGAGCAGACACCATCGGCCGCGAGGCCCTGAAGGTCGTAGCCACAGGTCAGGCACGGAAGCGAACGGTCAACCACCACGCCGCGGGCCACAATGGTCGAGACCATGGCCGTCCCGCATTGCCCGCAGAAGCCGTCGAGCGGAGCCCCGCTGACATCCGCCCCGCACCCCGTGCAAAGCGTCGTGCCGATGTGGCCCGCGCCCGCCGGGCCCAGCGAAGCCCCTTGCACGGCGCCCTCCGGGCCCGACGGCTGAACGCCGCCCATGGGCTCCGGACTCGCGGACGCCGCGGCTGTATCAACCGGGGCCGCTGACCAATCGGTCCCACAGAAGGGGCACGACGGCAAGCCCGGAGCGATCGCGGCCGCGCACCCGCGGCAGCGCCCCCCCGCAGAGCCAGCGCCTCCCCCGCCCGTGCCTGAGCGGGGTGGTGGGGAAGAAGAGGGGTTCGGCTGCGGCGCGTCGTTCACGGGGTCGATTCTTGACACGGTGAAGGAGCGATGGTGTTCGGGCAGTCAAAGTGCAAGGGCCGCGGCCCGGCAATGGAAGCTGCGAACGGCCGATCGTTCGGGATCCTGCATCGGGACCATCTGGAGCTTGACGACCACGGCCCGAAACGGAGCCGCGGGCAAACGGACCCCGGTTCTCGCGGAAGATCGTCCATCGCCAAGCCATTTCTCTTGAACCACTTGCGCCAACTCTCGGGGGACTTATCCACAAAAACCAGAATTCTTGCCCACGGGCTTGCACGCGATACCCGTCCGTGGCATAATGTGTTTGTTCGGGTACTGGACATCGCAAACGCGATGGGGTCTCCGATCGTCGATCGCTGCTCGCGTTCGGCCTGCCAGATCTTTGACAAGTGAAGAAGCTACTGACGGCCGGGCTCCATGCTCCGCCAGCGGGCGTGAAACTCCGCATCGCGACCATGACCGACACTCACAGTTGGACTCTTCGCCCCAACGGGGCGCAGGAATGTAGCCAGCCATGGGTGGAGCGCAGCCCGCTTCCTCGCGGGCGCAGCGCAACCCCGTGGAAAGCGTCTCCCTCGCGCGGGACTGCCCCGGCGGGGCAGAGAAAAATCACCCGTCGGAATCGTTCGCGTCGGCGTCCTCACCTTCACCGCCGAACAGCCCGCCTTGGTGGCTCGCCCGTGGCGGCTTACGGAGGGCAGCGGGGACGGCGGGAAGATCGGCTGCGAGCAGAAGCGGCCCGGCCCACACCGCGTCGAGCAACTTCGCCAACTCGGGCTGCATGGCGATGGTGTGTTCGAGGATCGACAAGAGGCGCAGGAGTTCATCGGTGAACTCGCTGGTCCAGCGTTCGGGGTGGATGTCGTCGAGTGGGCTGTATGAGAATGCTGTGCCGGATGAGAGTGGGGACTATTGGGCACTCGGCAGTGACGGAAGAACCTACCATCGATTCAGCGTCAACAACAACGGCGAAGCGCATTGGTCCGGCTGCTCAAGCGGCGACAATGCGATACAGCTCCGAGACATTCCGAACCAAGTCAAGAAGCAGCTTGGGGGGCCGAGACGATGAACATTGGAGACCCTGAGGTGTTTGCCGTCGAGAGCCGCATGGACGCCGCATACGTTGATACGGGAATGCTGGCCTGCGGAGCGTTCTACCTCCACGTGCTCGGCCGACGGTATGGAGTAAGCCGAGAGTGCGCGACCTACTTGGGTGACGCGTATGCGCGAGTGCGGGAACGTTGCGCCGGGCGTGGTCTGCATCGTTCGTGCTACGAGCGATTCGCAGATGTACATCTGCTTGCAAGCATGTTCGAGCGAGCGTATTACGACGACAACCGTGTCGGCATCCAACTCGCTGG
>JBQTIJ010000296.1:0-13293 GCA_052388255.1 Phycisphaerales bacterium | reverse complement strand
GGAAGCTGACCGAGCGTGATCTCACCATCGAGCGCGGTGGTGCCCGTGATCCCCGGGCCAACCACCAGCGAGTAGCTCCCTGCCGTGAGCGCCACCGCCGGCGTCAGCAGAGCACGCTGGCCACCGTCGATCAGGGTGACACCAAGCCCAACGGCCCCCGATGGCCCGCTGAGCACAAACGCCGATGGGGCGGCCGAGATGGGCGTAGAGAACCAGAGTTCGATCGTTCCGGGCGCCTCGGCCAAGGCCGAACCGGGCGAGGGGCTCGATTCAAGCAGGACTGTCGGGAGCGTCCCGAAGGCCACGGTGTCCTTCGACACGGCGAGGATCCAGTTCTCCGGATCGATCAACGGTGCACCGGTCATGGGCGCGGGGAGCGCGATCACGAAGGTCTCCTCGCGGGCGTCGTTCTTCACGTTCACCGTGTGAAGCCCTGCCGCAGTGGGGATCTGCACATCCATGGGCATGGTGTACACACTCGCGTTGGCCGGGGTCGCCTGCACCTGCCGGACCGTGACGGCGGCGTAGGGACGCCCGTTCACCTCAAACGCTTGTGAGGCGTAGTCGTAGTCGGGTGCCCCGGGGCCATAAACCCACTCGTTGAAGAACTGGTTGAGGTCCTGCCCGCTCGCGGCGATCATCGTCGCCTTGAACTGCTCCGTGGTCGCAGCCCCGAGCGGATGCAAGGCGAGGTGGTCGCGCAGGCCGTCAAAGAACGCCGTCTCCCCCACCATCTTGCGCAGCATGTGGAGGACCCACCCGCCTTTGCGGTACGAGTAGTTACTGCTGAAGACACGGACCGGGTCGCTCGGATCGGCAAGGTACACCGTGCCGGTGAAGGCGGAGGGGCGGCGGGCCGCCATCGCCGCGTGCAGAGCGGGCAGGCCCGTTGAACCGGGCTTGCGTTCAAACCAGAGCGCCTCGCAATACGTGGCAAACCCCTCGTTGAGCCAGATGTCCGACCACGTCCGGCAGGTCACGTCGTTGCCGAACCAGTGGTGCGCCAACTCGTGGACCGTCACACTCTCGCTGAAGGTCCCCATCCCCGTCATGGTCTGGTGTTCCATCCCGCCATTGAAAGGGAACTGGTAGATCCCATACTTCTCCTGCGGGAAGGGATAGAGCCCGAAGAGGTCGCCGTAGACATCCATCGCGGCGCGGGTCACCTCCCAACTGGCACGACGGGCCGGCGTGTCCTGGGCCGTATAGATGTAGTACTCGATCGGCATCACGCCGTTCGGAGCGCCTGGGTGCGGGTACGACTGCGTCCAGCGCGTGTACTGCGACACGCTGAAGCAGGCGAGGTATGGCGCCATCGGATAGGTTGTGCCCCAGCGGGCCCGCCGTCGATTCCCCGGAAGCGTGTCCGTCCCAAGCAGCAGTCCGTTGCTCACCGCCGTCAGGGCCGTGGGCGCGATGATGGCGATCTGGTACGTCGCCTTGTCGCTGTTGTCACCCGCCTCGAACGTGTCACCCTCTTTGCTCGGGCACCATGTGTAGGCGTAGTACGGCTCGCTCAGCGTCCCGATGATCGGCTGGCCCGACTGCAAGTCTGTGTACCACGAGCCCAGCCCGCGCGATACCGGCGTCCCGGACCAAGAGATCCTCACCGCGAACGTCTCGTTCTGCGTGTACGCCCGATTGAGCGTGATCACCTTCGTGGTCGCGCTCGCTCTTGTCATGGTCACAGGCAGCCCGCCCATGGTGGCCGATGCCGCGAAGTTCTCCCGAAGCCGGATCGTGAACTGCGTCACGCTCGGGGCCACCACCCGCACCGTCATGGTGCTCGTCCCCGCGATCGTGGTCCCCGCCCCCCCTGTGCCCGTGCCCGGGAAGACCTCGATCTCCATGTTCACGTCAAGAAGGTCCGTGTCTCCGAGTGCCTCCTGCACCCCTTCAAGACCCTCGTCCTGCACCTGCTCTCCGCCGCGCAGCCGTGCCAAGGCCGCGGCACCCTTGCCGCATTGGCCGCACCCATCGCAGCAGTCGTGCTGCGCCTCGGCCGTCACACACGCCGCCAACCCCGCCGCCAAGGCCACCATTGCCGGGAGAATCCGCTGACGCATGCCACCCGCCCTTCAAGAAGCCGGACGTCGAACCGCAGAAGTGTGAAGCATACCACACCGCACGGAATCCGCCAGCCGTCCGAGAACGCCGCCGCACGGAGGCCCGCCACGTACCATGCGCACACGTGACGACCCGTGCCGACCCACGTTCGGGCTCCGATACGCCCCTTCTCCCCGCGTTGCTCTGGCTCGCACCCGGCCAGCGTGACCTCTGCGCGGAACTTGCGGCCCGGGCTGGCCTGCGCCCCACCGTCGTCGGCTCGCCCGACCCATCTGACGCACGCCCGCTCGCCACGGCCTTCGGCGCGGCCCTTGCAGACGATCTTCGCGCCGCCTTGGTCTCCGCGGAGGTCACCGTCGCGCTGATCGCCGACCCCGGCGCGTTCGCCGCAGACGACGCCGCCGACAAGTCCGCCCTTCTTGAAGCTCGTGACCGCGGCGTCAAGGTCCTCACCTTCGAGCCCATGCCCGCGTCGGTCAGCGAACTCGCCGCCGATGTCACTGGCCCTGGCGCATGGGCAAGGCACTGCCCCCTCGCTCGGCTCGCCCCCGCCTTTCGCGATGCCGCGGAGATGCTGGACTCCTTTGGCCCTGTCCGCGCGGCGTGCGTGCAGGCCCTGGGGCGCCCGATCGAGGGTTCGCTCGGTTCCTGCCTGCTCGACGGCATGGACCTTCTGCTGCGCTACTTCGCCGAGCCCGAGACCGTCGACGCTGCGTACTGCGCACCCGTCGGCGCGGGGCGGGCCCTGCGGCTGATCCCCGGTGAGACGCTCCGAGGCCGCACACTCCTCCACGGCGATATCTGCGCCACCGTGCGCTTTTCTGGCGGCCGCGCCGGCACTATCACCGCGAGCGATCAGGCGGGCCGCTTCGAGCGTTCGATCACGCTGATCGGCGAGGGTGGGCGAATCCGCATCGACGGGCGCGGTGTCGAATGGCTGAACCCCGCGGGAGAACTGATCGAGGCCCCGCGCAGCGCCCGCCGCACCGGCCGTGCCAAGGGCGGCCATGACGCGGGGTCATTTATCGCCCTCGCGGCGGAGCAGATCGTGGAATATGTCGCAGAGTGCGGCCCGTCCCCGGGCAGCCCCGCAGAGTACGGGCGAACCCTCGGCCTGGCCCAGACCGCGCTCCTGAGCGCGCGGACCGGCGAGGGTGAGTCACCCGCCACCATGCAGCGTCTTGCCGGGGCCCGCTGATTTCAGACTGCGGCGACGATGCGGACCTTCGACGGGTTGAACCCGTGCTCGTCGAAGATCATCACCTCGTTGTCCTTCCCGGCGTGCAGGAAGGGTGCGGGGATCAGCAGCGAGGTCTGCGGCCCGACGTTCTTGCCCGCCCCCGTCGCGGTGAAGTACCGCCCGAGGTGCCGTCCGTTCACATACGCCTGCCCCTTGCTCAGGCCCGCGACCTCAAGCGAAAGCGGCGCGCGAGCGTCAGAGAGCGCGAAGGTGCTGCGCCACCAACGCGGCGCGTGGGCCACGTGGCTCCGCTTCCCCTCGGCGACGAACCGATCCGTCCCCGGCCGCTCCCACTTCGCGAAGGCCCACTCCGCCTTGGCCGAGAGGTTCTCCACGCATTCAAGGAATCCGAGTGCATCGGCCATCTCGCGCATCGACGCCTCAGCATCGCCCAGGAGCGCCAGTTGCACTTCAACGTTGCCGCGCGAGAGCGCCGCCTCGTCGAGCAGCAGGGTCGCCGGGCCGCTGGGGTCAAAGACCTTCACCGGCTTGTTGTTGATCACGATGAGGCCGCGGTGCTGACCCGGCCGAAGGGTCAGCAGCACCGGCGTCTTGCGCTTGTGGTGCAGCGTCCAGGTCAGTCGCTGCGTGTCGGTCGAATCGCCCTGGTGGACCTGCCACTGCGGCGCTTTGAACGCCATGGTGTCGATCGGGTCGCAACGCTTCAACTCGGGCTTGCCGGCCTTCACCGCGGCGACCTCCCACAGGTGGCCGCAGATGCCCTTGCTCTCGCCCAGGTTCGCGCCCCCGGCAAACCGGCCGAGGTTCTCCGCCAGCACCACCAGTGTCTGCTCCCCGCGCGAGAGGTGGAAGGCCACCTCCGGGCTGGCCCCGGGGCCAAACCCCAGAACTCCGGCCGCGGTGTTCTCGCTGAAGATCGCCAGCCGGTCGGACCCTTGCGGGAAGGCCACATGGGCCTTGCGCGAGCCGCCGTTCTTGAGCGTCAATCGATACCAGCCGTACCCGGAGGGCGCACCGAGCGCGTTCAGATCCGCCGGCCCGGCGATGCTCGCATAGCGCGGCCCCGACCCATCGAGGTAATCGTCCACGACACTCGTGGTCCACGCGCCAAGCGCGATCCGGCCCGGCGCCTTCGCCACGGGCACCACCGCCGCACTCGGCGGCAGGGGTGGCAGCTCCGGCTCGGCCACCGGCACCACCGGGGTTTTGGACTTGGCCTTCGCGCCCTTGCCGCGGCGCGGGAGCGGCGCGGGCTTGTTGTCGATTTTGGGGGCCGGGCGCTTGGGGTGCTCCTCGGCGACCACGGTCTCCCAGCGGGCCTCGCCCGAGAGTTTGCGGAACTTCTGGCCCCAGTGCGAGACCACGGGCAGCCCCTCGAGCGTCAGCCCGTCTACATCCATGTACACCGCGTCGTCGGCGATGTGCAGCTTCGAGAGCGCGTGGTCGTTCACGATGCACACCACCACACCCTCGTGATCGAGCACCAGCGGCTCATCGTCCTCGGGCACTTCGGCGGAGATATCCGCGCCGTTGATGCTCAGCCGCCCCGGCGCGCCCTTGGGCCCGGCGCAGACGAACACGCGCCCGGCCGTGGCGATGGCCGAGAGGTTGCAGTAATCAAGCTGTGAACGCCCGATGAGCCGGGTGTCGATCAGGCACCATCCGACCGGCTGCTCACCGAGGTGGACGGGCAGCAGCGTGCCGTCCTGCAGGAGGAGCGTGGCGGGCTCATGCTCAACCCCGTGCCCTGCGCCGTCGCGCTCTGGGGCAAAGACAAAGACCACCGACCCCTGCGTCCCCGAGCAGTGCAGCACGGCGTAGCTGGGGTTCCGCTCGTCCACATCGTGCTTGGCCGCGATCTCGCCCGCCACGCCGTGGGGCAGAAGGCAGATCGACTGGCGCTTCGGATCAAGGTGCGAAAGCTGCCGCCCGAAACGCGACGCGAACATCGCCACCCGCCGAAGCGCGTGGAAGGTCTCGCGCGGGGTGCCCGCCTCCGAGACCGGCGCGGTCCGGTCGGCGCTCGTGGTCGAGAACGCCTCCCCCGAGTGCGTCAGCCGCCCGCCGCTGAAGCCGAAGTTCGTGCCCCCGGCAAAGGGCTCGATGTTGAACTGCGAGCCCGATGCGAGAATCTCGACCAGCCCGCGCTGCAGTTCGATCGCGTCCTGCTCGTGCGTCGTGTCCTTCTCGCCCCAGGCCAGTTGCTCGCCGAAGCGATACTCCATCACCAGCCGCGGCTGGGCCGGCCGCACTGTGGCCAACTGCCGGAGGTTGCGAAGCTGCGAGCCCGTCCCCGTCCACCCGTCGATCTCCCCCTCGACGCCCTGCCAGAGGTCGTTGGCATTGACGAACGGCACATCAAAGCCCGACTCGCGCAGGTACCGATGGAGTTCGCCCAGGTAGCCGTGGGCCATGGCGTCGTGACCGCATGTCCAACCGCTTTCGTTCTGGATGAGCACGATCGGCCCGCCCGGCTTGCTCTCGCCCTTGGGCCCGATCACGCTCGTGATCTGCCGGTCGCGCACCTGACGCGCCACCGCGTTGATATAGCGCGAGGATGCTTCGAGGAACGGCCCGTTGTTGGTTCGAAGGTTGACGTTGGCGTTCAGCAGCAGCCACGAGGGGAGGCCGCCCATATCAAACCCGCCGCCGACGAAGGGGCCCATCCGAAGGATGACATACATCCCCGCACGCCCGACAAGGTCCACGAAGTGGGCCAGGTCGTTGTCGCCCGCAAAGTCAAACTGCCCGGGCCGCGGCTCATGCCGCGACCAGATCACCGACGTCGTGACGGTGTTCAGCCCCGCCGCCCGCGCCTGCGCAATGCGAACCGGCCACAGTTCCCGCGGCGTACGCGAATACTCGATCGTCCCGCCGACCAGCCAGATGCGCTTGCCATCGACCGTGAAGCTCTGACCGTCGAACGTGAGAACCGACATCGTGCTGCTCGCTTCTTGGGGAAGAGGGGCGGGCCTGCCGCTTGGGGCAAGGCCGGGATTCCTGTCCATGCGGACCGGGGACGCCGCAGATGCCGGTCGAACCGGCTACCGTTGCAGAGCCCGCGCAGGTGCGCCGGGCTGCGCGTCGGAAGCAGCGGACAATCGCATTTTAGGAAGGCCCTCAAACCTGTCCACGGTTCGAGGTCATTGCGCAAGATTGCGCAACAATCAGCGTTGAACCGCTGACAAAATGCATTCAAAAGCGACGATCATGCATTTGCAAAAAACGAACATTAACCGATCATGCTCCACGGTACGGTGGGTTCTGGG
The DNA here is from genome assembly GCA_052388255.1 of Phycisphaerales bacterium. Taxonomy (GTDB): domain Bacteria; phylum Planctomycetota; class Phycisphaerae; order Phycisphaerales; family UBA1924; genus JAEUIX01. The sequence continues at coordinate 6,756 of JBQTIJ010000296.1, read as the reverse complement.
CAGTCTGCTCTTGAGCGCCCCGGTCGGCTGCTCGAACGACCTGCGCGATGTCGATGCACGCACCGATGCGCTGGTTCGCGCCCGTGCCGAGTCCCTTGGCGGTGGCGCGGCCTCACCTCGGACCGCGGCTCCTGACACCGTGGTGCGACCGACCTCGCTCGCGAAGCAGCCGCCAAGCGTGAACCCGAATGCGGAAGACCTGCGCTATCTGGCGGCGGACGAGGCGCGGAATGTCGCCGAGCGTCTTGAGAACTACCAGCGTGCATCCGTTGATCCGATCCGTGTCGAACTTGGAGGCGCATTCCAGCAGGCCCAAACGACCGGACGCGAGTTCCTCGACGCAGAGGAGGAGTATGTTCTCGCGGCGATCCGGCTGCTGATCGCGCGGCACAGCTTTGACTGGCGCTTCTTCGCGAACACCACGGTCAACGCCACCGCTTCCGGCGATGACGGCCGCTACACCTCACCGCTGAACGTCATGCAGGACCTTGGCGTGACCCGTCGCTTTGAGAACGGCGGCCGCCTTGAAGCCCGCCTTGTGTGGAACGCCGTCGAGCAGCTTCGCGAAGCCGCCACCGACCGCTACGTCCAGTCTTCATCCCTTGTCCTCTCTGGGAGCATCCCGCTTCTGCGCGGCGCGGGCACGGTGGCAAGCGAGGACCTGATCCAGGCCGAGCGGGACCTCGTCTACGCGGCAAGGACCTTCGAGAACTTCCGCCGGGCCTATCTCGTCAGTATCGCGAGCGACTACTTCGATCTCGCCCAGCAGCAGGCCACCATCGCCAACCAGGAACGCCAGCTCGCCAGTCTGCGGCAACTCGAGGAGCGCACCGCCGCACTCGTCGCCGCCGGCCGCACCGCCGAGTTTGAACGCAACATCGCGCAGAACCGCGCTCTGAGCGCTACCTCATCTCTCGCCAACCTGCGCGAGGCGTACATCCTCGCCCTCGACCGCTTCAAGATCCGGCTCGGGCTCTCGATCGACCGCGGGCTCGACCTCGCGCCCGTCATCCTCGACATCGCCGAGCCTGAGATCACCCCGGACCGGGCCGCGGCCATCGCGCTCGATTACCGGCTCGATCTTCAGACCCGTCGCGACCAGGTGGATGATGCGCGCCGCGCTGTTCAGAACGCCCGCAACGGCGTGCTTCCGGATGCAAACCTCAGCGCGTCGGTCACCGGCCGCACCAAGCCCGGAACACGTGAGGGGGGCCTCGTCTACGAGACGGACGACGTCGTCTACGAGGGCGGCATCACTTTCGGCCTCCCGCTCGATCGCGAGAACGAGCGGCTCGCCCTCCGTTCTGCCAACATCGCGCTCGAACGGTCCGCCCGCGAACTCGACCGCTTCCGGGATGGAATCGTCGTAGAGGTCCGCTCGCGCGTGCGCGAGATCGATCGCGCCCGCTTCAACCTTCGGCTCGCCGAACAGGCCGTTGAGATCAACACCCGCCGGATGGAGGAGCAGGAACTCAAGCGCGACGAGGTCGATGCCCAGACCATCGTCGATACCCAGAACGACCTGCTCCAGGCCGCCAACGCCCGCGACCAGGCCGTCACTGACCTTCGCAACGCCATTCTCGGCTACCTCCTCTCGACGGCGCAGCTCCGCGTCGCGCGCGACGGCACCCTCCAGCCCATCCCCGGAATGGTCCGCATCAACCCGTGACGGCCCGCCCTGCGACATCACGCCCCGAGGCCGCCGCCGAGCGCGCCGTCGTGCTTGTCTCCGGCGGGCTTGATAGTGCGGTCGTCCTCGCCATGGCCCTTGACCGCGGGCTCGCCTGCACCGCCATCTCCTTTGACTACGGCCAGCGCCACCGCATTGAGCTTGACGCGGCCCGGACTGTCGTTGCCCGGGCCGGGCTCCGCGACCATCGGGTCGTTCAACTTGATCTCCGCGCGATCGGCGGCTCGGCCCTTACCTCTGATCTCCATGTCCCCAAAGACCGGGCCGAGGCGGCCCTGACGGAGGGGATCCCGATCACCTATGTCCCCGCCCGGAACCTCGTCTTTCTCTCTCTCGCCGCGGGCCTTGCGGAAGTGATCGACGCTCGCTCGGTCCACATCGGCGTCAACGCGCTCGATTACAGCGGGTATCCCGATTGCCGTCAGGAGTTCATCGACGCCTTCGCCCGCTGCGTGGCGCTTGCGACCCGCGCAGGCGTTGAGGGGCACCCCCTACGTGTAGAAACACCCCTGCTGCATCTCTCGAAGGCAGAGATCATCCGCGCGGGAGCGGCCCTCGGTGTCGATTTCTCCGTGACGCGCTCCTGCTACGACCCTCTTCCCCCACTCTCTCCCTCGACCCAATCTGCCCCCTGCGGCCATTGCGACTCCTGCCTGATCCGGGCCCGGGGCTTCGCCCTTGCTGGGGTCCTCGACCCTGCCCTGCCCCCGCCAACTTGACCGGCCCGCGATCCTTTCTACCATTCATCCGGATAAACGGATGAATCGAACCAGCCGCGACAATCCCGTCACCGACCGCCTGACCGCGCTGGCCGACCCGGTCCGGCTCCGGGCCATGCGCGTCCTCGAACGCCAGGAACTCTCGGTCGGCGAACTCGCCGGAGTCCTCCAACTCCCCCAGTCAACCGTCAGCCGTCAGCTCCGCACCCTTGGCGAAGCCGGGGCCGGGGGCTGGCTGATCAAGCGATCGGAAGGCACCTCGACGCTCTTCCGACTCGTGCTCGATGATCTCGCCCCGCCCGCGCGGGCCCTTTGGATGACCGTGCGCGAGCAACTTGGCGAGACCGCGGAACTCGCAGAAGATGCCCGCCGCCTGACCACCGTCCTTGCCGAGCGCCGCACCGATACTCGCGCCTTCTTCGGCCGTGTCGCTGGGGAATGGGACAGCGTGCGCAACGCCCTCTTCGGTGAGCGTGCCACTCTTCAATCGCTGCTCCCCCTCATCCCGCGCGACTGGATCGTCGCCGATCTGGGGTGCGGCACCGGCAACGCCGCGGAGGTGCTGGCACCCTGCGTCAAGCGCGTCATCGCCGTTGACCAATCGCCCCAGATGATCAGCGCTGCCCGCAAGCGGCTCGCGGCCTACGGCAATGTGGAGTTTGTCCGCGGCGAGCTTGAAGCGCTCCCGCTCCGGACCGGCTCAGTCAACGCCGCGGCCAGCGTTCTGGTGCTGCACCATGTTCCCGACCCCGTCAAGGCCGTGCGCGAGATGGCCCGCATCCTTCGCCCCGGCGGAACCGCCCTTATTGTCGACATGATCGAGCATGATCGACTGGCCTATCGCCAGACCATGGGCCACCGCTGGCTCGGGTTCGGCCTCCCCCAGATGATCCGGATGCTCACCGATTGCGGCCTGCGCGACCCCCACCTTCAGACCCTCCCCTCCGAGGCCGCCGCCCGCGGCCCGGGCCTCTTTGCCTGTACCGCGTACAAGCCATGACCGACCTTTCCCGTCCGGGCGCGTAACCCGGAACGGACCCATCGGCGAACGCCGATATCGAACTCTCTCCCGCTCCCGGCCTTGTGCCCATTCCCCTTCAGCGAAGGATCCCCTCGTGACCACCGCCGCCCCCGCAGTCCGCCCCTCCAAAGTCTCCCTGCCCACGGCCGACCGCGCCAAGAACGGCCTTGACTACAAAGTCGCCGACCTGGCCCTCGCCGAACTCGGCCGCAAGGAGATCCGCCTCGCCGAGCACGAGATGCCCGGCCTGATGTCGCTCCGCAGCCGCTACAAGGGCCAGCAGCCCCTCAAGGGCGCTCGCATCATGGGCTCCCTGCACATGACGGTGCAGACCGCCGTGCTTATCGAGACTCTTGTCGAGCTCGGCGCGGATGTCCGCTGGGTCTCGTGCAACATCTTCAGCACCCAGGACTCAGCCGCCGCGGCCACGGTTGTGGGCCAGCACAAGGGCGGCACGCTTGAGAACCCCAAGGGCGTCAGCGTCTTCGCGTGGAAGGGCGAGACCCTGCATGAGTATTGGTGGTGCACCAGCGTGGCGATGCGCTGGCCCGATGGTCGCGGGCCCAACATGCTCCTTGACGACGGCGGCGATATCACGCTGCTGGTCCACAAGGGCGCGGAGTTTGAGGCCGCTGGGAGCGTCCCGGCGTTCAACGAGAAGTCCGATCCTGAGGAGTGGGGCGTGATCCTCGACCTCCTCCGCGAGGAACAGGCCAAGAGCCCCGGCCGCTTCAGCGCCATCGCCAAGGACGTCAAGGGCGTCAGCGAAGAGACCACCACCGGTGTCCACCGCCTGTACGAGATGCAGAAGCAGGGCAAGCTGCGCTTCCCGGCCATCAACGTGAACGACTCGGCCACCAAGAGCAAGTTCGACAACCTGTACGGCTGCCGCCACTCGCTGGTGGACGGCCTGAACCGGGCCACGGATGTCATGCTCGGCGGCAAGGTCGCGGTCGTGCTCGGGTATGGCGATGTCGGCAAGGGCTCGGCCCAGTCGCTCCGCGGGCAGGGTTGCCGCGTCATCGTCACCGAGATCGACCCCATCAACGCCCTGCAGGCGGCGATGGAGGGTTACCAAGTGGCGACGCTCCCCGATGTCGTCGAGACGGCCGACATCTTCATCACCACCACCGGCAACAAGGATGTCATCACCCTTGCCGACATGAAGAAGATGAAGGACAAGGCGATCGTGGCCAACATCGGCCACTTCGACAACGAGATCGACATGGCCGGGCTCTACAAGACCGCCGACGTGAAGCGCATCAACATCAAGGCCCAGTACGATGAGTTTGTCTTCAACGACGGCCAGAAGAACGAGAAGAGCATTCTCGTCCTCGCCGAGGGCCGCCTCATGAACCTCGGCTGCGCCACCGGCCACCCGAGCTTTGTGATGTCCGCCTCGTTCACCAACCAGACCATCGCGCAGCTTGATCTCTGGTTCAACGCCAACGGCAAGCCCACGCTCTCAGGGGTCAAGTACACCGAGAACAAGGTCTACATCCTCCCCAAGAAGCTCGACGAAGAGGTCGCCCGCCTGCACCTTGACAAGCTCGGCGTGCGGCTCACCCGCCTCACCGACGATCAGGCCTCGTACCTCAGCGTCAGCAAGGACGGCCCCTACAAGCCCGACCACTACCGCTATTGACCCCACGCGGGCCCTGCGCCCGCTCAACCGTTCGCAACCAGAGCCCCGCCCCGGTGCGGGGCTTTTTCATGCGCACGCAGAACCCTTCCCCAACCCCGCCCCCCATCGCATGACAAGGGCCAATGTCCGTTCACGCGACTGCATATCCACTCTTCATGCCGATCGACTCGGCACATTGCACCACGACAACCCCAGCCGAAGCGCCACCACATTCCTGCTGAATACAGGGTGGTTCCCGCTCCGGAAACGCCGCAGTCTCAGGAGATCACCGGATCGCAAATTTACCGGGCTTTGCGTTGCGTTGTGTGCCATAACGCTGTACATTGACACTGTTCATTCATCCAACGCGACCGCGTGCCGGTGCTCCCAGCCCCGGCCCGCGGCCTGATGAGGGCCTACCCATGCTCATTCGGCATCGAACCGTCGGCGCAGCCGCGCTGCTCATGCTTGCGTTCGCAGCGCAGGCCTCCGGGCAGATCGTCGATCACCGCATCCCGCTCAACTACAACTACCACGGGATGGCCCACGGGCCGGAGGCGGTGCCCGGTGCCGCGGCGAACAACGCCGACCTCATTAATTACCGCTCCATTTCCGACCGCGGTCTCTACTACGACCTTGCGGATGTCCACGCCTTCGGCTCCCTGCCGCTCGTGGGGTTCACGGGCATCCAGTACGGGCTCTTTGATACCCTCGGCTACAGCAACACCAACAGCATCGACCCAGAGACGGCCGAGAGCAACGCGCTCGACATGGTCCACCTCGGCAACCGCACACTCTTCCGGTTCTTCGAGACCGCCCCCGGCGACCCCGCCACCAACCGCGGCAACTTTCCCGCCTGGGCCCCCGATGCAGCCACCAACTGCGACCACGCCACCCAGCCCCAACTCACCGTCCTCTCCACGCCCATCGTCGTCGATGGTCTCACCGAGATCGGCGTCCTCTACCACGCCAGCGACAGCGGTGGACAGTTCGATGTCTTCTTGACCTTCAACGACGGCAACAACGACACGTTCGTCACCGCCCGGCTCGCCTGCCCGGATTGGTTCGGCCCCCAAAGCAACCCCGCCATCGTCGCCAATCAGCCCGTCAGCTTCCAGCGCCGTGTCCAGCACACCGTCAGCGGCGTCACGTACAACTCATTCCGCGGCGTCGATCAGGAAGACACCGCCCGGCTCACCAACTTCGTCCTCCCCACCGAGGCCGGCCCGAACCTGAAAGTGATTGAGGGCATCATCAGCGTCCCCGCGATCGTCGCGGCGGGCCAGAACATCGTCGGCCAGGAACTCCGCAGCATCGCCTTCCGCAACGCCTCGTGGCCGACACGGACGATCACGGCCCTCACAGGCAACGGCACCGTGGCCACCGCCACGGCGAACGCCCACGGGCTCATCGTCGGCACGCCCATCATCGTCTCCGGCGCCAACGTCGCGGGCCTCAACGGTTCGTACACCATCGCCAGCGTCCCGACCGCCAACACCTTCACGTACGCCAACACCACCGTCGCCGCCTCCACCACGGGGACACGCACCGTCTTCGGTGTCGGCGCCCATCGTGGCTACGGAATCTACGCCGTCACCGCCCGCACCGGTGCACCTTTGAATGCCAACTGCGCCACGCCACAGGCGATCGTCTCGGGCACCAACACCGTCAATAACCTGCGCACCGCCGGCGCCGCTCCGAG
>JBQTIJ010000295.1:0-5755 GCA_052388255.1 Phycisphaerales bacterium | reverse complement strand
GGTCCTGCTCAGGAGCCGTGATATATCCGTCCCGATCGAGAATCGGCCCCCATCCATCCAACGTGGACTCACCATTGATCCCGCCCATGTTAAACGAAGGAAGGACCGCCTCTTTGTGGTCCGCCGAATAGGCGACCAGGCCCATCCCCTGTTGTCGCAGGTTGGAAAGACACGCCGCCGCACGGGCGGCCTTGCGCGCCCCGGCCAGCGCAGGAAGCAGCACCGCCACCAGCAGCGCAATGATCGCCACAACCACCAGCAACTCGATCAATGTGAACGCCCGGCAGTGCCGCATGATTGAGCGTATGCGATGCCCTCCGGCGGCCGCGACTTCCGAAACCGGGCGGGACGATCCTCGAAGAACAGGTACACTCTGCCCTTCGGGGCGGGTGCCACGACACCCGACCGACGACCTCTGCAGACGGGCGACTCATGAACACGCAGATGCCCCCCTCCACTCCCCTTCCCGAGCTCCCTCCCGGCGAGTTCAAGGAGCGCTCGGTCGCCGTGCCGCATGCCAACCTGATGAAGCACTACTTCATCACGTCACTTCTCAGCGGACCGGGCATCGTGATTGCGCTCCCGTTGCTCTACTTCAAGTACCACACGCTCCAGTACCGGTTCGATGATTCGGGCGTGGTCATGCGCTACGGAATCCTCTTCAAGCACGAGGTCTCGCTTACTTACCGACGGATTCAAGACATCCATGTCACCCGCGGCCCGATCCAGCGCTGGCTCGGCCTCGCGTCGGTCGCTGTCCAGACCGCCTCCGGATCGGCCATGCCGGAAGTCACCTTCGAGGGGATTCTCGATGCCGACGGGCTCCGCGATTTCCTCTATCGCAAGATGCGAGGGGCGAGAGGCCAGGGCGATTCGCCGCCCCCGCTGCCCGCGCCCACCTCGACTGCGACCTCCGGGGCAGTTGACGGGACAAGCGCCGATGCTGCGGACGAGGCCCTTGTATTGCTCCGCGAGATCCGGGATGAACTTCGCGCCCGCCCACGGGCAGGGGGCGCATCGTGAACCCCGGGTTTGACCACGCTCCACGTCAGGGCGGCCCCGCCGTTCCCCACGGCGCAACCCCGACCAACCCCGCGGTGGCATGGATCTACCAAGGACTCTGGGGCGTTCTCACCGGTCTGCTCCGCGTTCCCCGTGACCCGCCCCGGCTTCCGCATGAGCCGGGGGATACCGAGCACCTGACCCTTCGCCCCAGCCCCAGGTACCTCACGTATCTCAAACTCGGCTGGGCGATCATCGCAGCGGTCCTGTCGCTCGCCTGGCTCAGTGTCTCGATCATCCTCTTTGCGTCAGAACCTCTCGCCGGGTTGATCGTCTGTCCCTTGCTCGCCATCACGCTGGCGCTGCCCCTTTTCATCAGCTTCCTTTCCCTCCACCTCCGCTTCGACACCACGTGGTACCTCCTGAGCGACCGCAGCATGCGCATCCGACGCGGCGCATGGGTTGTTCATGAAACGTCCATCACGTATGAGAACATCCAGCAGGTCGCGGTGAGCCAGGGGCCGCTCCAGCGGTTCCTCGGCATCTCGATCGTGGTCGTCACCACGGCTGGCGGCGGCAGCGGCCTCCCCGGACACGGCGGAGGCATGGGCGCCCACCTCGGCCTCCTCGAGGGTCTTGAGGACGCCGAACGCATCCGCGAGCTCGTCCTCGCGCGTCAGCGGGCATCTCGAACGGCGGGGCTTGGCGACGAGGCGCACGATGGCGGGCACGATCACCATGCCCCTTCACCTCGGGCACGCCCGCTCCTTGATGCACGCCATGTCGAGGCCCTCCGCGAAATCCGTTCGATCCTCAAGAGCCAGAAAGACCCTGCATGAACACCGCCGTCGAGAGATTCATCGCCGATGCCAGCGCCCTTGTCCGGCTTGTTGAACCCCTCTCACGCGAGGAACTCCTCGCCCATCCGGTCCCCGGCACCTGGTCCCTGCAGACCCTCGTTCTGCACGTCCTTGACAGCGATCTCATCGCTACCCACCGCATGAAGCGTGTCATCGCTGAGGAACGACCCCTGCTGATCTCCTACGACGAGACCGCCTTCGCCCAACGACTCGGCTATGACCGGCTTGATGCCCGCCTCGCCGCGGACCTCTTCCGCCTCAACCGCCTTCAGACCGGAGAGATCCTCCGCACAGCGCCAGAGACGGCGTTCGCTCGGGTTGGAGTCCACAACCAACGCGGCTTGGTTACGCTCGCGGAGTTCGTCGCCCTGTATGTCCATCATGTTGAGCACCACTTCGTCTTTGCGCGCGCCAAGTTGCTCGCGCTCGGTCGAACTCCCCATGTCTGATCGGGGTCCGGGACTCGCGAACAGGCGATCTGAGCCGAGGTATTCTCGGTCCTTGGAAACCCCTGACGGGCGGATTTCCGAGTTTCGCATATGCACCGCGCCCCCTCTGTAGAGGGTCCGGTGAATGCCCGATTCACCATCACTCGCCCGCCTCATCAGGTGGGTGCACTGCTCCCGTCCGCCAAGCGCCGGCTCGAGCACGTTCTGTTCCTGTCATCGCCCCCAGTTGGGGAGCGGCGATGATGGCGCGCTGAGGGTCTGCTCCGCATGGCGACGTCGATCGAAAAAGTGCTGGCCTGCCCAACGCTTCCTTCGCTCCCGGCGATTGCTGTTGAGTTGCTGACACTCACCCGCGATCCCGACGTGAGTGTGGCGCGAATCGCCAGCGTGGTGCAGAACGATCCGGCCCTCTCCGCCAAGGTCCTCAAGACCGTCAACTCGAGTTTCTACGGGCTTCCACAGCGGTGCTCGAAGATCGACAAGGCCCTCGGCTTCCTCGGGCTCAACACCGTCAAGTCCATCGTGCTCGGCTTCTCGCTTGTCGAGAGCACCGCCGGTGTGGCTTCCCGTGGCGGGCTCGACATGGACAAGCACTGGACGCGCTCCATCTACGCCGCCGCCGGCGCGCGGGCCGTGGCCGGGATCAGCAACGAGATCGACCCGGACGAGGCCTTCACCGCGACCCTCTTCAGCGACATCGGCATGCTCGCCTCCTCGGTGGCGCTCGGTGACGAGTACGGGGTCGTGCTCGCAGCGTCGGGGGACACCCACTCGGGCCTCTGCTCCGCAGAACAAGCGGCCCTCGGCTTCACCCACACGCAGGTGGGCGCGGAACTGGCCCGGAAGTGGAACCTAAGCCCGCTGTATGAGGCGGCCATCGCCCACCATCACGACGCAGACCAGGCACCCGACGAGGCACGCACCATCGTGCGCGCCGTGGCGATCGGCATGCTCATCGCCGAAATCCTCAACTCCGCCTCGCCGGTGCAGGCCATGGCCGAACTGCACCAGAAGGCCGAGGAGTGGTTCGGCATCATCCCCGACCAACTCGAAGCCGTTCTCAACAAAGTCGCCGACAACGCCCAGCAGCTCGCCCGCGTCTTTGACAAGAAGATCGGCGGCAAGCCGGATGTGCGCGCGGTCCTCAGCCAGGCGAGCGAGCAGATGCTCGAGATGCAGCTCCGGTCCGCGCAGCAGACGGCTGAACTGCAGCGCAGCAACGAGTCGCTCGCCAAGGCCGCCACCACCGACGGCCTCACAGGCCTGAGTAACCGCAAGCAGTTCGACGCCGACCTCCCCCGCATGTTCGCGGAGTGCACGAGCGCCGGCCTTCCCTTCGCGGCCCTCTTCATGGACGCCGACAAGTTCAAGAGCGTCAACGACCGCTTCGGCCATCCCGCCGGCGACGCCGTGCTGGTTGAACTCGCCCGCCGCGCCAGCGCCAGCATCGGCAGCAAGGGCACCGTCTATCGCTACGGCGGCGAAGAGTTCGCGGTGCTTCTCCCCCGCCTCAAACTCGTGGAAGCGATGGCCGCGGCGGAGGGGCTCCGCAACGCTGTTGAGCGTCCGACCTTCGACCTTGCGAAAGTTCCGGGTGCGCCCGCCGCGCTCTCCGTCACCGTCAGCGTCGGCGTGAGCGCGACCGACGCCCCAGGCCGACAGTTCACAGCCGGCAGCGATGTCGTCAAGGCCGCCGACGAGGGTGTCTACGAAGCCAAGCGCACCGGGCGCAACCGCGTCTGTTGCGCAGGCCCCGCGCAGGCGGCCGCGCCAGCACCAGCTCCTTCACCGGCTCCCGCAAGCATGCCGGCCCCAACACCCGTGGCGACCCTGCCCGCGGCGATCACACCGATCGCGCCATCTGCCACACCCGTCGCCGCCATCCGCCCCTCCGCCGACGGGGGCCTGCGGATTCTGCTGGTGGACGACGACCCGCTCTCCGCCAAACTCCTCAAGGCGGCCCTGCAGCGCCAACCCGGTGTGACCGTCACCTGCGTCCTGAATGTCGACGACGCCACACGCCTGCTCTCAATCTCTTTGCCCGGCTCGCCGACGGGCCCGCACCTCGTGCTCACCGACTACCAACTTGGCCTGCGCACCGGGCTTGAGGTCGTGACCGCGGTCCGCCATTCTGCCGCACTCCGCACGCTCCCGACCGTGGTCATGAGCGCGTCCGAAGACCCTTCCGTGAAGCGCGCTGCACTCGCCGCCGGCGCTTCGGGGTTCATCAGCAAGCTCGACCTCGCGACCGACATGGTCCGCGGCGTGGCCAACATCCTTTCGCACGCTGCCCGGGCGGCGTGATCGGCCGGACATGCAGGAATCATGACCGACTCGGCCAGCAAAAAGGCCCCGGCGAACCGCCGGGGCCTTGGGTGAACTCTTCAGTTTTGAGCAAGCGACCCGAACGGGCCGACGCGGGACTCACTCAGCCGCGGGCTCGGTCGTGTCCTTGGCGGGCTTCTCCTTCTTTTTCCCGCCGAAGGAGATCTTGTTGGTGCCGAGCGCGCCGTGGTCGTCCATACCGCCGCGGGTGGGCGCGGGGGTTGAGCTCTTGCGCTCGGGCCGGTCCGCGGCCTGAGCGCCGGTGGCGTCGCCCCACTGGGCCCGCTTGAGCGAGAGGCCGATCTTGCGGTCGGAGGTATCGACCCGCAGGATCTTGACATCGACCTCGTCGCCGATCTTGACGACATCCTGCGGGTTCTCGACCTTGTGGTCGGCGAGCTCGCTGATGTGCAGCAGACCCTCAAGGTCGGCCTCAAGCTCGACAAAGACACCGAAGTTGGTGATCTTCGTGACCTTGCCGCGGATGACCATGCCCGGCTTGTAGTGCTCGGGGATGAGCGAAATCCAGGGATCCTCGGTGAGCTGCTTGACGCCCAGGCCGATGCGCTGCTTCTCGCGATCCACATCGAGCACGACGCACTTGACCACGTCGCCCTTCTTGAAGATCTCGTTGGGGTGCGTGACCTTCTTGGTCCAGCTGATGTCGCTGACGTGGAGCAGGCCGTCGATGCCCGGCTCGATCTCGACGAACGCGCCGTAGTTGGCGAGGTTGCGGACCGCACCCTCGATGACCGTGCCAGCGGGGTACTTGTCGCTGACGAGTTCCCAGGGGTTGACCTCGGTCTGCTTCATGCCGAGCGAGATCTCCTGCTTGTCCTTGTTGATCTCGAGGATGACGACATCGACCTCCTGCCCGGGCTGCACCATCTCCGACGGATGGTTGACGCGACGTGTCCACGACATCTCGGAGATGTGCACCAGACCCTCGATGCCGTCCTCAAGCCGCACGAACGCGCCGTACGACATGATGTTGACGACCGACCCGCGGATTCGCGAGCCGACGGGGTACTTCTGCTCGATCTCCTCCCACGGGCTGGCCTCGCGCTGCTTGATGCCCAGGGCGATCTTCTCTTTCTCGCGGTCGATGTTGAGGACCTT
>JBQTIJ010000294.1:0-31645 GCA_052388255.1 Phycisphaerales bacterium | reverse complement strand
GTCGAGAGCTCGGACGCATCGCTGGTGGCCCTCGGCGCTTCGGCCTGGCGGTGGCAGGTGCGCGGAGAGGTGATGCTGCAAAGGGCGGCGGCGCGGAGCATGGAGTGCTTTGCGCGGGCCCTTGCTGAGCCCGGCGCGGATTGGTTTGACCGTGTGATGATCGCGCAGATGTTCTTGACGCATGGCCGACCGGGGGCCGCGCTCGAGTTTGCGCAGCAGGCCATCGCGCTCGAGAGTGGGCACCCCGCGGGATGGATGACCCTCGCAGTCGCGCAGGAGCAGTGCGGCTTCGTCGGCTCGGCGCTCGAGAGCGCGGCGCGGGTGCTGGAACTTGCCCCGGGGCATGTGCAGGCGACGGCGATGAACGAGCGGTTGGCGCGGGGTGGCGGGGTGGCCGGGTTGCTGCGGCGCTTGACGGGGTGGGCACGCGGCTGAGGCATGATCGAGCGAAGGAGAACGGCGTATGGATCGTGAATGGCCGATGCGGCAGGGTCTGACGGGAACGGAAGAGGCCGGAGCGGCACCTGCGGCGCACGGCATTGAACCTGGCCCGGGCCCCGCGCCGTCGGGGGCGCGGGGCGGCGGGAGCACGCTGGCGGCCGAGCGCGGCCGTTTGCTGCGGTCGCTGCTGCTCTCAGCCCGGCGGTATGGGGCGAGCGACATCCACCTTCTGGTGGGGCTGCCGCCGATGTTCCGCATCGCGGGTGAGGTGGTGGCGAGCAAAGGCGAGCCGCTGACACACGGCGCGATGGGGGCCCTGCTCGACGACGCGCTGACGCCGGTGCAGCGGGCCCGGCTGGAGCGGGACTGGCAGCTGTGTGTCTCGGCGGTGCTGCCCGACTGCGGGCGGAGCCGCGTGACCGTGTATCGGCGGAACGGGCACAACGAGGTGTCGATCCGCATGAGCGAGCTGACGGTGCGGACGCGCGAGGAGCTTGGTCTGCCCGAGATCGTGGACACGCTGGCACGAAAGCCGAGCGGGCTTGTGATCCTGACGGGCCCGACGGGTGTAGGGAAGACGACGACGTTCCACTACATGCTCGACCTGATCAACGCGGAGCAGTCGGCCAAGATCGTGACGATCGAGGACCCGATTGAGTACGTGCACCCGTTCAAGCGGTCGATCGTGGTGCAGCAGGAAGTGCTGGTGGATGTGCGCGACTTCGGGACCGCGCTGCGGCACGTGCTGCGGCAGGACCCAGATGTGATCGGCGTTGGGGAGATGCGCGATGCCGAGACGATCTATACCGCCCTGATGGCGGCCGAGACCGGGCACCTTGTGGTGGCGACCCTGCACACGCCCAGCGCGATCGATGTGCTGCACCGCATGGTGAGCGCGTTCCCGGAGGGCCGCCAGGAGGAGATCCGCTTCATTCTCTCGGGCACGCTGCAGGGGGTGGTGGCGCAGCAGCTTCTGCCGCGGGCGACGGAGAAGGGCCGTGTGATCTGCTGCGAGGTGCTGATCGGCACGCAGGCGGTGCGGAACCACATCCGTGACAACGACGGGCATCAGTTGCTGACCGAGATCCAGTCTGGCCGGAAGCACGGCATGATCGCGCTTGACCACTCGCTGCTCGAACTCTACCAGCGGGGCGAGATCACGTATGACACGGCGGTGGCGCACGCGCGGAACCCCGAGAGCATCCGCAAGCGGGCCGTATAGCACCGGCCCGGGGTGGAGTGCGCGCCAACCCTTGCGGCGGATGTTTGATGCGCTCTTGCAATGTTTCGCGGTGCCGGCGGCGAACCCGGCCTTTGTGATCTCTCGCGCCGACGCGCTGCGGGACCTGGCGCGGATGGCGGTCCAACCCGTGCCGCTTCAGCGCCCGGTGGTGGTCCTCTCCGGGTATCGATCGCCGGCGATTCCGGCCCGGCGGCTGGAGCGGGCGTTGCGGCGCGCGACGGGGACGAGCGCGACCTTGAGCGTGGCCTATCCGATGGCGGGGGAGATCGAATCAGCGGTGGGGATTGTGCTTGACCGTGTCCACGCGGCGTTCGGCGACAGCGAGGATGGGCTGACGGCACCGGTCGATGTCGTGGCGATCTCGATGGGCGGGTTGGTGGCGCGGGCGGCGGCGGCCGGGCCTGGGGTCTTTGGACCCGGTTCGGTGGTGCGGAAGCGGCGACTGAATGTGCGGCGGCTCTTCACGCTGGCGTCGCCCCATCGCGGGGCGGTGCTGGCGGAGGTCACAGCGCCGGATCGCGCGGCCAACGACATGTTGCCGGGCTCAGCGTTCCTTGCACGGCTCGACGCTGCGCTCACGGAGGCCAAGTACGAGTTGATGTGCTACACCCGCCTTCGCGATGGCTTCGTGGGAGCGCGGCGGACGGCTCCTCCGGGGCGCGAGCCGATGTGGACCAGCGGGCTCCTCTGGGGGAGTCACTTCACCGTCAGCGATGATCCGCGGATCGTCGCGGACGTGTGCCGACGGCTGAGGGACGAGCCGCCCGTAGCGAAGGAGGATGGAGCCCCGCCGCGGGATTAGTGGGGGGCGGATGTCCTGGGCTATGTGCTTACCGGACGCGTGGAGCGCTGGGGCTTCATCCGGAACGCGCCAGATGGATGAGGGGATGGTCCGAGGAGCCCTTTCGGGCTTGACGGGTGCGGGCGAAGCGTCGATCCATCGGGAGCGCGTGCCGAAGGATCGGCGCGCCAGCGGTGGTCCTGCTCCCGGAGCGAACAGACATGGATAAGGGCAGAGTTGTCGGCTCGCTTTTGATGTTTGTCTGCTGCATGGTCGTCTTCTGGAAGGCCACGCACGGCGATCTGTGGGCGCTCTATTCGGAGAAGGGGTTCATCATGGTCATCGGCGGGACGACCGCCGTCATTCTGATGGCCCTGCCGCTCGACAAGTGTCTGCAGGCGATGAAGTACATCAAGAAGTACTTCCTTGGGATGGCGGCCTCGCCGATCGAGACGATCAAGCTGATGAACAAGCTGGGTGAAAAGGCCCGGCGCGAGGGGATTCTCTCGCTCGAAGGTGAACTGGCGCAGGTGAAGGACAAGTTCCTGGCCGCGGGGCTGAAGATGGCGGTTGACGGGACAGACGCGGCGACGATCGAGGGGACGCTGCGGATGGAAGTGATGGCGATGCAGGAGCGCCACAAGGCGGGGAAGAAGTTCTTCGACCTGATCAAGGTCTACGGCCCCGGCATCGCGCTGACGGCGACGCTGATCGGGCAGATCGGCATGTTCAGCCAGCTTGGCTCGGGCGACATTGAACTGCTCGGCCACATGCTCGCGGTCGCCGTCGTGGCGACCATGTACGGCACGGTGCTCGCGAACTGCGTGGCGGGCCCGATGGGCGACAAGTTGGCGCTCAAGAGCGCGGAGGAGATTCTGACGCGCGAGATGGTGCTGCAGGGGATTCTCTCTATCCAAGCGGGCGAGAACCCGCGGGTGACGCTCGACAAGATGAGCGCGTTCCTTCCCGTGCCGGCCCGGGCCAAGGTCGCGGCCTGAGCGGGCGTAGGCATGACCACAAAGGTGCTGACGAATGTCTGAAGAGAAGGACCATCACGGCGAAGAAGAGGGGCACGGCGGCGGCGGACACGGCGGCGGTGGTCATGGCGGCCACGGCGGTGGTGGCGGCCACGCTGAGCATGAGGAGGGCGTGCCGGAGTGGGTCGTTTCGTTCGCGGACAACGCGCTTCTGCAGATGGGGTTCTTCGCAATTCTGCTCGCCCTCAACATGGGCGCCAAGGCCTCGGGGCCCACCTCGGAAGGGAATCAAACATCCGCGGCGTCGGCGAAGAACAGCATGTACGAGTTCGTGCTCGCGGTGAGGGCGGGGTTCAACAACCCGGTGGATCCGAACGGCTCCAACCCCAAGGACGAGGAGCTCCGGCAGTACATGCGGCGACGGTCCGAGGCGGGCGACACGCGCGAGCCCGGGCCCGATGGCAACAAGAAGGACGCCCAGACCATCCGTCCCGGCGATTACAAGCAGCCCGATGGGTACATCGAGTTCGATGATCAATCGACCGAACTCACCGAGGTCGCGCGGGAGGCTGTGCGCGAACTGGCGGCCCAGAACAAGGGCATGCGGTTCATGCTCGAGATCCGCGGGCACGCCTCAACACGGGAAGGGGCGGGGGACATCAAGCGGGCCCGGGAACTCTCCTATGAGCGGGCATGGGCCTTTGGATCGGCGCTCGTCTCCGCCGGGCTGCGGTGGGAGCAACTGCGGCTGGTGGCGTGTGGAGACAGTGACCCGGTGAAGGCCCGGGCGACGGGCAGCGAACATCAGAATAACCAGCGGGCTGAGATGTTCGTGCTGCCGGAGGCGATGCCGCCCGATCCCTTCTCACGCGACGGCGACGAGCCCTGAACGAGGCAGAGAGAAGGCCCGGCGCGACCAAGCGAATGGCGGTTCTGTCGCACTTTCGGCAACCGGTCGGGTGTGCGGGTTTGTCCACACCCTTCACAACACCGACGCAGGTTGCAATACTTGTCGAGACCGGGCGCTCCAGCCGCGGCCTGAACGGTCCACCTTCATTGGGGCTCACCATGACCTCCGGCACGCATTATTCGCGTTTTCAGCAGGGGATCATCCGCGGGTTCTATGAGTATCGCGACGACGCGATGGTGCAGCGGCTGCAGGAGATCATCTCTGACCTTGCGCTCGAGAGCGACAAGGGCAAGCAGGCGTCACTGTGGAAGTCGGCCGGCATGACGCTGGCCAAAACGAGTTACGACCCCATGAAGGCGGCCCGGGTAGTGGCGGACCGGAACGTGGAACTGCTTGCCAAGGTCGTGGCTGAGCTCCTGAACAAGGCGGCCGTGGCGAAGGCCACCGGTCCTGGACCGGCCGCACCGAACGCCCGCCCCGGGCCGGCCGCACCGCTTGCGCCCGCAGCGAGCGCGGCCGCGGCGACCGCGCGAACCATGACCATGAACATTGCCGTTGCGGAACCGACGGCGGACGACCTGAAATCCGCGCTGAGGGCCTTCAAGAAGCGCCTCAAGGTGACACGGCTGGACGCGGAATCCGGCCTTTCGTCGCGGGCACTGACGGGAGGCAAGAAGAGCAACATCGTGGCCATCACGCCCCCCAACGACTTTGCGCGCCCGGTCTGGGAAGCGCTCGTGAAGGACGGCAAACTCAAGCACGCCGGGAGCGGGCTTTACGAACTGATCGGTGAATGATCAAAGTCCCCCGCGCCGGTGCGGCCCCAACTGGTGATCGGGTTTGAGGATTGGCCGCAGCGGCTGCCCCCGGCCCGAAGCCGCAGCGGGACGACAAGGTCGCAGGCAACCCCGCGCTCATCGATGCGCAGGTCGGCCGAGCCGCCGAGTTCATGGGCGATGATGCCGCGGATGAGGGTTGTGCCGTATCCGCCGCGCGGCCGGTCGGGGGGTGGGCTGCCCGGTAGTTCATTCCAACTGAGGCAGAGGCGATCCTCAGAATCGACCTGCCAGTGGATGCGGATGCGTGGGAGGCCGGCGGGCGTTTCGCCGGCGGTATCCCGCAAGGCACCGTGCTTCACGGCGTTGGTGGCGAGTTCGTTGATGGTGACGGCAACGGGGAGCACGGCGGCAGCGGGGAGGAGCACCGTGGGGCCGTCGAGCGAGACCGTGCCGGAGCCCTCGGCGGCGAAGGGGGAGAGGACGGAGCTGAGCACATCGAGCAGGGCGGCGTTCTCCCACCGGTTGGCGGCGAGGGCCTCGTGGGCCTTGGCCATGGCGACCAGCCGGCTGCGAAACGCGGCTCGGAGTTCCTCAACGGCCCGGACACCGCCGCTGGTCTGGTCAAAGAGACCGAGCACGGCGGCGAGGTTGTTCTTGACGCGGTGGTCGAGTTCATGGAGCATGCGGGTGCGGTGGGCCTCGGCATCGCTGCGGAGGCGGTCGGTGCGGTTGAGGGCGGAGGCGGTGACCTGGACCACGACCGCGAAGACGGCGATGATGAGCGCGGTGAGAATGGCGAGCCCGGCGGGCTGATCGACGAAGCGGAGCTGAAGCCCGCTGGCGTAGAGCGCGGCAAGGCCCGCCGGGAGCCCGACGCAGAGAGGGAGAAGGCGGCGCGCGATGGATCCGCCCGCGTGACGCGAGAGGATGGCCATGGCGGCGGGCCGGTCCGGGCGGGCAAAGACGGAAGCGACGGACGTGCACGCGGTGGCCAGGCAAGTGGCCAGGGACATGTCGAGGAAGCCCCAGAAGGTGGAATCCTCGGCGACGTCAAAGCCATAGCCCATGGCGACGGCGGTGGTGGTGACCATGCAGAGCGAAGTGCAGAACGTGCTGAGCACGAGCGCGCTGAAGTGTCGCGTGTGCAGGAGAACGCAGGTGCCGCTGCACAGACAGAGGCAGATGAGCGCGCCGCTTCCGGGGCGGAGATCGTCAGGAGGGTCGCGGACGACGTAGGACGCAGGAAGGAGCAGGTCATCGACGAGCAGGTCGAGTTCGAGGATGTATTCGAGCGCGACGATCGTGCAGTCAAGCCCGGCGGCGATGCCGCACGCGATCCCGGCCCAGTACAGGGGCCCACGGAAGCGGCCAAGGACATGGAGGAGGACGGAGGACCCGCAGAGGATGAGCAATAGCGCGGTGTTCGGCACGACCTGGCCAAGCTCGGGGCGCCAGCGGAAGAGCCGCTCGGTGTGGGTCCAGTGTCCGATGAGCGACGAAAGGCCGACGGCGATCGAGAGGAGCGCGAGACCGATGGCGATGCGGCGCGACGCAGCGAAGAGGCGCCTGGAGGTGTCGTTGGGGGCGGGGAACCCGCCGGGATGGTCGGGGGCATCGCGCGGCGCGTTCTCGGCGGTGAGGGTGGCCACGGGCGAGCGTATCGCGCATCAGCCGGGATGGTGGAGGAATGCCGCGGCAAGCGCGACGGCGAGCTCAGGGAGGCCGAAGGGCTTGGTGAGGCGCGGGGCGGCGCGAAGATCCTGAGCGATGGCGGCGGCGGAGCCGTAACCGGTGACGAAGATAAACGGCAGCGCGCGGGCGGCGACGATGCGTGCGGTGGACTCGCTGCTGCCGCCGACGATCGAGACATCAAGCAAGGCGGCGTCGTAGGCGTCGTGGCGGGCGGCGGTCTCGGCGTCTTCCAAGCGACCGAAGGGGCCGACGACGGTGCAGCCGAGCTCGCGCACCATGTCGGCGACGGCACCGGCGACCATGAAGTTGTCCTCGACAAGGAGGACGCGCTTGTCGTGAAAGCGAGGGACGGGCGCGGGGCTCATCAGCGGCTCCGGGATCGGACGACCGTGTCAGGCGAACGGCGGGCGTTCAGCATACCGGTGCGGCGGGCGGGCGGGCCGGGGAATCGCGTGGAAAGAGGCGGACCTTCACGAATTGCGGGTATCCACCATCGCGGCCGGCGCGGGCTTTCCCGCGAAGGCGACGGGAAGGTCAGCGGGCCGGTTCTTCCGCGTCGCGGGCGTTCGCGATGGGGAGGAAGGGGGCGAGGAGCAGACCCGGAAGATAGAGCAGGCCGGTCCAGAAGACCGCGCCCTCGTAACCGAGGGTCTGCGTGAGCATGCCGCCATAGAACGCGCCCGCGGCGGAGAAGAGGCGGCCGACGTTGTAGGTGAACCCTGCGCCCATGGTGCGCACAAGGGTGGGGAAGAGGCAGGGGATGTACATGGGGAACATCCCGAAAAGGCCGAGGGCGAAGAAGGCGGTGAACCCGGTGACGGCCCAGATGTTCGAACTGGTGATCCGCGGGCCGAGGCCGTACTGATGGCCGAAACCGACGGTGAAGACGGCAAGGGCACCGAGCATCATGATGAAGAACGCGCGGCGGTGGCCGAGCCGGCGGGCGAGCCAGCAGGCGAAGAAGTTGGCGCCGATGTTGACGGCGAGGTACCAGATCGTGACGAGGGCTTTGAAGCGCGGAGCGCTCTCCTTGGTCACGCCGTCGAGCGTGCTGATGAGCTGGGGGACAAAGAAGAGGAACGACCACACAGTGGTCAGGGCGATCGAGGTGAGGGCCGTGGTCAGCAGGGTGATGCGCAGAAGTTGGCCCCGAAAGAGCTCGAGCATCGACGGGGCGGCCTGGGTTGCGACGGCTCTTGACCAGTTCTCCGGCTCGGGGACGGCGCTGCGGATCCAGAGCGTCAGGAACGCGGGAAGAACGCCCACGAGAAAGACCCAGCGCTCATTGCCCGCGGCCACGGCCCAGGGGGCCAGGCAGGCCATCATGCAGCCAACCATGTAGCCGCTCTGGAGCGCGGCGCTCGCCCAGAAGCGGTGCCGCGCGGGGAGAACCTCGGCGACGAGCGCAGACCCGGCGGCCCACTCACCGCCGATGCCAAGCGCAGCGATGAAGCGGAAGATGAGCAGGTGCCACCACGAGGTCGCGAAGAAGGAGAGGCCCGTGAAAATGGCGTAGGTGAGGACAGTGAGTGTGAGCGTGCGGGAGCGACCAAGGCGATCACCAATGCGGCCGAAGACCGCTCCGCCGACGGCCCAGCCGATGAGAAAGACGGCCTGAATGAGCGCGGCGGTGCCTTTGACCTCGCCGGGTGGAACGTTTCCGACGCCGTAGTCGTTCTCAAGAAGCTGACGAACAAAGTCCGTCGCGACCATGACATAGAGGTACCCGTCGAGTCCATCGAAGCACCAGCCGAGCCAGGCCGCGATCAGGGCCTTCCACTGAGTCTTGGTGATTCGTTCGCCGGTCACGGGGAAGGAGAATACCCGAACGACGCGGGGCGTGCCGGGCCCCGGTTACTCGGGCTTGGCGGGCGAGACGGCGGCGCTGAAGGGCCGCATCGGGAAGCCCCAGTGATTCTTGATGATCGTCAGCCCTTCGCAACCGCTGCACCACGCGTAGCGGGCCTTGGTGATCCGGCCGATGCCCGCGGCATCGAGGCGGACGCCATGTGGAAGCAGCGTGGCCTGCGCGGCCCGCCATGTACCGTCGGGGCCTGCGACCTCAAAGCCCGCGATGGGGTCGGCCCCGGCGGTCATGATGTGGTCGTTTGAGAAGTTGGCAACGACCGACTCGGCGGAGTCCTTGACGGGTTCCAGCGAAGTGAGATACGGCCCGGCGCACTCGGTGGCGGGGAAGCCATATGTGCGACAGAGAGCCCACGCGGCGAGGCGCTGACCGACGGTCTTCTTGTCGCGGGGGTGAATGTCCTTGGGGTCACCGATGTCGAGCGTGACCACCATGCCGGTGCCGGCCATGCTGAGCGCGCTCGCCTGAGCGTCGCGGAGCTGGGCGGCCTGTCCGGTGTCGTTGCCGTAGCCGAAAGGGGCGATCTGCACGAAGTAGAAGGGCATCTCCGGACGGGAGAAAGCGGCACGCCAATCGGAGATCATGGCAGGAAAGAGCGTCCTGTACTGCTCGGCCCTGCCGACGTTGGATTCGCCCTGATACCAGATGGCTCCGCGAATGGAGAGGGTGCTGATCGGGGCGATCATGCCGCTGAAGAGCACGCCCGGCATGTTGGGGCCGAGCTTGGCGTCCTTTTCCTGTGTTTTGGCGAGCGTGGCTTCGAACGCGGGCATGGTGCGGAGGGTGGCGGGGTTGGCCCATGCCTCGGCGGGTGTGCCGCCCCAGTTGCTGCCCACGAGTCCGACGGGGACCCCGAGCTTGGCGGTGAGTGCCCGGGCAAAGTGGAAGCCCACCGCGCTGAAGTTCGGCGCGGTCAAGGGCGAGCACTCGACCCAGCCGGGGCTTGATCCGCCGAGGGGTTCGGGAGTGCAGTCCTCCGCCGGCTCGGCGCTCACCGTGTTGCGAACGTCGAAGTACCGGATGTCTGAGCGCGCGGCCGCGCGGGCGGCATCCGCGCCGCCGTCACTGGCACGGAGCGGCCACTCCATGTTGGACTGGCCCCCGCAGACCCAGACCTCGCCGATGAGGAGGTTCTCGAGGGTGATGGTGGTCCCCGCGGTGATGGTGATCTGTTGCGGAGCCGCGAGCGACGCGCGAGCCGCTTCCGGCGCATTCGAGAGGGAAGGGATCTCGAGGACCGCGGACCAACGGCCCTTCTCGTCGGCCCGGACCGAGATCGGCGCAGGTGCAAACGAGGCCGTGACCGCGACCGCTTCACCAGGCCCGGCCCAGCCCCAAAGGGTGAATGGTGCGGCCTGCTGGAGAACCATGTTGTTCGCGAGAATCGCGGGGAGTCGAAGGTCACCCTCCGCGCTGGCCGGGTTGACGGGCACGGCCCCGAGCGAGAGGGCAAGAACGAGCGCGGTTCGCTGCATCATGAAGGTTCCTTCGAGGAGGAGGAGAGTCAGCTCGGTTGGGCGATTTCGTCGAGGACAGGATCAGCGACAATGACCGCGCGGCAGGAGCCGAAGCCGATCCGGCGATAGCCCGGCCGCTCGCACCACCCGGTGATGGTCACTTCGTCACCATCTTCGAGGAATGTCCGTTTCTCGCCGGTGGGAAGTTCAACGGGCTTGCGGGGGAGTGGTTTGCCGTCGGCCCCGTTGCCCTGCCAGGTGAGTTCAAGCATGCACCCGCGCGAGCCCGCGTCCTTTCCGCTGACGGTGCCGCTTGCGAGGAGATCGCCGGGAACAAGCATGCACCCGTTGCTGGTGTGGTGGGCGATCATCTGCGGGAAAGTCCAGAACATGTCGCGCAGGTTGCCGCGGGAAAGGCGGAAGGGGGCCGCGCCGGCCTTGATCATGGCGGCGGATCGGATGTGGACCTCAAGGTTGACATCAAAGCCCCAGTCGGCGGGACCACGGAGGTAGGGGAGTGGTTCCGGGTCGCTCGCTTCGCGGGCGGGTCCCGCAGTCCGGAAGGGCGCGAGCGCGTGGGAGGTGACGAGGAAGGGGGAGACGGAGGTATGGAAGTTCTTGGCGAGGAACGGGCCAAGGGGTTGATACTCCCAGGCCTGCACGTCACGGGCGGACCAGTCGTTCACAAGCAGGAGGCCGAAGATCGACTCGTGGGCCTTCGCGATCGGGATGCTGCGCTGCATCCCATTGGGGCGACCGATGACGCAGCCGACCTCAAGTTCATAGTCGAGTCGCTTGCAGGGGCCGAAGGAGGGCAGGGGGGCGTTGTCGGTGTTGGTCTGGCCGACGGGGCGGCAGACGGGCAGGTCGGCGGGAACGACCGTCGAGGCGCGTCCGTGGTAGCCGATGGGGATGTGCTTGTAGTTGGGGAGCAGCGGGTTGTCGGGCCGGAACATGGAGCCGACATTGCGGGCGTGGTGTATCGAGGCGTAGAAGTCGGTGTAGTTGTGGATGCGACAGGGGAGTGTGAAGGCGACGTCGGCTTGGGGGATGAGGGCCGACTCACGCAGGCGTCGTCGTTGTTGGCCAGCGTGCCCATCGAGGAGAAACGCCTGCAGGATGCGGCGGACATCGCCCCAGAGTGTGGGGTGCCCGAGGATGTCGGTTGTCTCGCCGTGGTGAACATCGTCATGGAGGATCTCAAGGCCCTCCACGCCATCAAAGACACCGGCGTGAATCAGGGCGTCGAGATCGATCACCTGGTCGCCGATGGCCACGCCCACGAACGCCACGGGCTCTTCGGGCTGGTCATGCTTCAACCAGCGGCAGAGTGGCAGGTTCTGGATGGGGAAGTCGGTGGCGGGGTCGTTCGCGCTGGCGAGCCACGAGGTGAGCGCGGGGTCAAGGGTGGGGTCGGCAGGCGTGATCGGGAAACTGGACATGCGGTCAGGGTAGACAAACGCGCGCGGCGCGTTTCTCGGACGGTGCTGGCGCGTTCCCGGGCGTGATCAAGTGTGTTGTCGGGGTGCAACACGGCGAAGAGTGTTGCGGCAACAGTGGGCCCGGGTTATGCTCCAAGGGCCGGGACATTCGGGCCCTGGCTGGTGCTTTGCGGCACCATAACCCGACTCTGGCCGGAGGCCGACCCATGGCACGCGCGTTGAACTCTGTTCTGGCACAACTCAAGAACGGAGATTCGCCCATGTCCAAGATCATGACCCTCACCGTGAACCGCCAGCGCATCGCGATCCTTGCTCTGCTTTCGTTCATGGCGATGTGCTGAGCCTGTTGCGGATGCCGGTGGCTTTTTCCCTCCCCCCGAGTGACGCCGGGGGTCGTTGGAGTCGGTGTACTCAAGGACTGACGACGCCCGGGCGGAGGCACCCGGGCGTCGTGCGTTCTGCGTCGTGAGTTCAGCGTTGTGGGACGGAGCGGCTGCCCGGCCCGATACCCTGCGGGCATGTTCGGATCGCACCTCTCGATCGCCGGCTCCATGACCAATGCCCTGCGCGAGGCCGAGTCGCTCGGGCTTGAGTGCGTGCAGGTCTTCACGAAGAACCAGCAGCAATGGAGCGCCCCGCCCCTGAAGCCCGAAGTGGTTGAGGAGTGGACGCGCGAACTGGCGCGCCTGGGGTGGGACGGTTCGCGCCTCGTGTCGCACGCGTCGTATCTGATCAACCTTGGCTCGCCGGACCCCGACCTTCGTGCCAAGTCGCTGCACCTGATGCGCGACGAACTCTCGCGCTGCATCACGCTCGGCATCGGGCACCTGGTCTTTCACCCCGGCGCGTTCACGACCTCCACCGCGCCAGAGGGCATCGAGCGGATTGCGACCGCGATCGGCACGCTGATCAACGAGACCCGCGCCGCGCCGACCGTGATGTGTTTCGAGAACGTGGCGGGCGCGGGGACGACAATCGGTCGGCGGTTCGAAGAACTCGCCGACCTTCGGGCCCGCGTGATCGCGCTGACAGGAGCGCCGGAGCGCGTCGGATTCTGCATAGATTCCTGCCATGCGCACGCCGCGGGGTACGACCTTTCCGAGGCGGCCGGGGCAACGAACGTGCTGGCGGAACTGATCGCGACACTCGGACCGGGGTCGGTGCGCGTGCTGCATTTGAACGACTCGAAAGGCGCGGCAGGGAGCCACCTTGATCGCCATGAGCACATCGGGCGCGGGACGATCGGTCTGGCAGGGTTCGCGGCGATCGTGAACCACCCCGCCTTCGCCCGCACGCCCAAGATCATGGAGACGCCCAAGGACGATCCGCAGGATGGCATCGCCTGGGACACGGTGAACGTGCAGGCAGTGCGCGGGCTGCTCGGCAAGAACCCGCGCGAGTGCCCGCGGCCGACGGCGGCTGCCCCCGCGCGTGCAGTGCCGCGTGTGAAGGCCTCCGCCGCAGCCACCCCGCCGAAGGGGACCAGGCGGCCCGTCGTCAAGAAGGGGAAGGCCGGGCCCGCTACCGCTCCTCGCCGTGGACCGGCGCAGGGGGCTCGGGGAGGGTCCGGGCCTCGGAAGGGCCGAGGATGAGCTCCGCGACGGCTCGCTGCCGGAACCGGAAGATGGCATCGATCTTCGGCCGAACGATCCACCGCTGGACCGGACGCCCCAGCGGCACCGCGTAGCGCACGCGGTCGCGCACGAGCGTGCCGCCCTCGACCGGGTCAAAGGTGTGGGTGTGGTGCCACAGGCGATATGGCCCGCGGGCCTGGGTGTCCACAAAGCGCCGCGGCGGAGTCCACTCGTTGATCAGCGTCTTCCAGTGAAAACGGATGCCGCTGAGGGTCAACCGGTAATCGATGATCGCCCCCGCGTGCATGGGGATGGGGCGGGGCGTGAGAATCAGGAAACGCAGCGACGAGGGTGTGACCGCCTCAAGGTTTCCCGCGTCCGCGAAGAACGCGAAGACCTGTTCAACGGGGCGCGGCAGAGTGAGGGCAACGTCGAGCGTAAAGACGCGCATGGGGTTCAGGGTCCGGGAGTCCCGCACCTCCAGCGTAGTCGCATGGGCACCGCGTACCGTCGCATGGATGCTGAACCAGATGAGGAACCTCGCGAACCTGTTGAATCCCTTCCGGGGCCTGCCGAACCAGCGCGAGGTCTTCGCGTGGACGATGTACGACGCGGCGAGCCAGTCCTTCACGCTCATCATCAACTCGGTGCTCTTCGGGGTGTTCTTCAAGCGGGTGGTGATGGCGGGGAGCGCGGATGCGGACCGGGCCTGGTCGCTCATGATCGCGGTGAGTCTGCTCGCGGTGTGCGTGCTGGCGCCGATCCTCGGCACGATCGCCGATGAGAAGGGGTTGCGCAAGCCCTTCCTGATGTTCTCCTGCGTGGTGTGCTCGGCGTGTACGTTCTTCCTTGGGTTTGTGGGGCCGGGGAACGAGGGGTGGACGGCCGCGCTCTACATGCCGGCGAACTTCGCGTATGCGATGAGCAACGTCTTCCTCTCGGCCTTTCTGCCGCAGGTGGCCACCCCGGCGACGATGGGGCGCGTGTCGGCGATCGGCTGGGGATCGGGGTATGTGTCGTCGCTGGTGATGCTCGGTCTCGCGGCCGGGTGCATGGTGGCCTTTGACTGGGAGGAGCCGGCGCGCTGGGGACCGCTCATCGCCGGGGCGGGCGTCTGGTATCTGCTGCTGGCGATCCCCACCATGGTGGGGCTCTTTGAGAAGCGGACGCCGCCGCAGTTCCCTCCCGGAACGAACCTGGTGCTTGTGGCTGTGCGTCGGCTCGGTCAGACCGTGCGCGAAGCATCGCGCTTTCGACAGTTGTTGGTCTTTCTGTCGGTCTTCTTCCTGTACAACCTCGGCGTGCAGACGGTGGTGTACTTCTCCGCGATCATCGCGGACGACTTCGGCATCGAGGGCTCCCGGTTGGTGCTGTTCATGCTCCCGGTCTCGCTCTGCGCCGGGATCGGCGCGGTGCTGACTGGTCTCTATCAGGACCGCATCGGCAATCGGCGGACGGTGATGATCTGGCTGGCGGTGTGGGTGGTCACGAGTCTGGCGTTCATCTTTGTGCCGCACCCGCCCGGGCCGGGTGAGCGCAGCCCGCTGGAGTGGGTGCTGTGGGTGGCGTCGTCGGCGATCGGGCTGGGGCTTGGCGGGATCGGGACAGCCGGACGGGCGATGGTGGGGGCTTTCACGCCGGCATCCAAGACGTCCGAGTTCTTCGGCCTGTGGGGGCTGTCGTACAAGCTTGCGGCCCTCGTCGGCGCGGGCGGGTTTGGCATCGTCAAGACGCAGTACGGCAACACCATTGCGTTCTCCGTCCTCTCGGCGGTCTTCGTGCTCGGCTTTGGGCTCATGCTGCTGGTCGACGAGCGTGCCGGGATCGCCGCGGCTCAAGAACCCGCGGGCCCGGGCGACAAAGTGTGAGGATCGAGACCGTCTGGGCGATGGAGCCCAGGGGGGCCGGTTCGGTTGGGCCCTTGGCGGGCCCTCCCTATTGTCATGCGTGTTTGGTCGAGACCCGCCCGCACGAACCACCATGCCCACGCGACTCCACGCTCCCCTGTCGGCTTTTCTTCTCTGTGGTGCGGCCGCACTGGCCGGGTGCGCAGGGTCCAAGACCAGGCCCGACCAGCGCGATCCGGCCCCGACTCTTGAGGCCTCCAGTTCCGAGACCTCAACGCTCGCGGCCGAGGCGGCGATTGTCCGTGGTGACCGGGACGAGGCCCTCCGGCTGTTCGCCAGGGCGATCGAGTTCAACCCCCAGTTCACCCGGGCCCACATGGGCATGGCGGACCTGTACCGGCTTGAAGGCGACTATGCCAAGGCCGAACAGGGGTACCGGGTGGCGGCCCAGACCGAGCCGCGGAACTTTGATGCCCAGTACTTCCATGGCCTGATGCTGCACGTGCTGAACCGGGTGCAGGAGGCGATCGTCGTCTATCTGAATGCGCTGCGGATCAAGCCCGATGATTTCCAGACCAACTTGAACATCTCGAGCGCCTACTACCAACTGGGCGAAAACGCCCAGGCGCTCCCCTACGCCCAGACGGCGGTGCGGCTGAGCCCCAAAGACGGCCCCGCCCGGCTGAACCTCGGCACGGTCTACGCGGAACTCGATCGTGACCGCGAGGCGGTCCTTGAATATCAGCAGGCCGCGGAACTCATGCCGCTTTCGGCCACGTTGCTGACGAGTCTGGCCGAGTCGCTCGGCCGGCTGCAGCGCTATGACGAGATGCGCAACACGCTCGACCAACTCGTGCGGACGGCCCCCTCGGCCCTCGCCCACGAGCGGCTCGGTTTCGCGCAGTTCAAGCTGAAGGCGGTAGACCAGGCCGCGGCGAGTTTCCGCACTTCGCTGGAGCTCGACCCGCGCTACTACCCCGCGCTCAACGGCCTGGGAGTCTGCGAACTCAACACCTACCTCTGGTCAGAAAACAAAGACACCGCCGCCAAGGAGCGCGGCATCGCGCTGTTGCGACAGTCGATCATGATCAATCGCAAGCAGCCGCGGATCGAGGAACTGCTCTCGCGCTACAAGTGACCGCCCACACCCGACCCGACCACGATTCCGAACACGGCCATGCCCTCACCCGAGCTTCTTGAGTTCTTCCACACGCCTGCCTCGTCGGGCCCGATCATCATCGAGCACGTGAACGAAGAGTTCACGAGTGTCTGTCCTGTGACGGGGCACCCGGACTTTGGGACCATCACGCTGCGCTACCAGCCGCGGAGCGCAGGCGGGGCCGGGGGAGCAAGCGGCGGCGAGCGCGGGTGTGTTGAGCTCAAATCGCTGAAGCTCTACTACCAGTCGTTCCGCAACGAGGGGATCTACTACGAGCAGGTGACCGGGACGATCCGCGACCACCTCGCAGCGGTTCTTCAGCCGGTCTGGATGCAGGTGGTGACCCACTGGCGCGGGCGCGGGGGCATCCGTTCGGTCATCCGGGCGGAGTCGGGCGAGGTTCCATCGCACTTTCGCGCCATGCCCTGAGAGCGCGGGCCCGAACGCGCTCAGGCCGCGGCCTTGAGGTCTGATTCACGCAGGCGCATGCACGCGCCCGCCAGTTGCAGACAGGCCTTGGACCGTTCGGCCTCCGGGGCTGCGCTCACGGCGTCCGCCGCCCCGATGATGGCGATGAACCCAAGCGACTTGGCCGCGGAGCGGATCTCGCGGATGCACGCCTCGATGGCGGCGGCGTCGTTGGCAGGGGTGAGTTCGCGGAGTTTGGCCGCAAGGGCCCGGACCTCGGCGATGCACTAGGCGGCGAGTGAGTTCCCCGAGGCGGGCTCGGGGTCGGGCTCGGCGTCCTTCTTGAGCAGGCGAGCGGGAGAGATCAAGAGGTCCGCCACAGCGCGAAGGAGGAGTTCCTTGCTGAAGGGCTTGGTCAGGTAAGCGTTGGCACGGGCCTCGCGGGCCAGTTCACGCGCGGCGCCGCCACCGTCCGCGGAGACAACGAGGATGGGGCAATCGACCCCTTCGTTGCGAAGGGTGTTGACAAGATCGATGCCCTTGATGTCCGGGAGATCGTAATCGGTGACGATGATCTCAAACCCCTCGCGGGCGCGCTCGATGCCGGCGTTGCCGGTCTCGGCCGCGATCACGCTGAGCTGAGTCTCCTGCAGGTGGTGGCGCAGCAGCCGCCGGTCCATGGCCGAGTCTTCAACATGGAGCAGCTTGCCGCAGAGTCGCTGCGGATCGACCGTCTCGATGGCGAAGCGCCCCTCGAAGGGATCAAGATCGAGCAGGAGCTTGAGGTCCACGCAGCTCGCAAACTGCACACCGATCTCGTGGATGCGTCCCTTGCAGTGCCGGCAGCGGACCACCTTGCCGTTCACCGCGAGCGTGCCGCCGGTGCGCAGCGGCAGGTGGACGATGCACGCACTCCCCACATGGAGATAGGCCGAGTGGATGAGACTCATGCCGTTCGCCGAGAGATTCCGGCAGGCGTATTTGAGTTTGGTCACGGCCCCGCCGTGCTGCTGCACGTCCATGCGGATGCTTGTGGTGCGAAAGGCCCAGCGCCGGAACGAGCGCTTCGCCGCCGCGCCCCCGCCTGCACCATCAAGTTCATCGCTGAGCCGCTGGAGCTCCGCCGCGTCCATGCGGAGGGTGTTGTCGTTGTCGCTGGGACCGCCCTGAGCCATGCGCCTGCTCCCGCGGCCTGGGTTGCGGATCGCAACCCAAGAACCACACCGGAGCATCGGCAGAATTGCGGGGGTTCCTGACCGGCGCGGCCCACTGGCATCATCATGCGCTCGCAAGCCCGTCGCCCCGTCGGGTCCTTCACTTGTTATCGAGAAGCTCGACCGTAGTGAAGGGCTTGCCCGCGAGCATCTCCAGCGAGGCCCCGCCGCCTGTGCTGACATGGCTGAACTTGCTGGCCATGCCAAAGGCCTCCGCCGCGGCGGCGGAGTCGCCCCCGCCCACGATGGAAGTGGCGCCGCGCCCGGTGGCCTCGACGATGGCATAAGCCACGGTCTTGGTGCCAACCATGAACGCGGCCCACTCGAAGACGCCCATGGGGCCGTTCCAGACGATGGTCTTGGCCTTCTTGATGGCGAGCATGTAGTTGGTCTGCGTCTTGGGCCCGATGTCGAGACCCATGAAGCCGTCCTTGATGTTCTCGTCAAAGACCTCGATATCCCCCGACTTCTCCGCGAACTGCGTCGAGCAGACATGGTCCACAGGGAGGTGAAGGTCGCACTTGCGGCCCGCGGCGAGCTCGATCAGGCGCTTGGCCTCGGTGAGTTTGTCCGCTTCCACCCGGCTTGAGCCGACTTTGCGGCCGAGCGCGGCAAGGAACGTATACGCCATGGCCCCGCCGACGACGATCGCATCCGCCCGGGGGATCAGGTTCTCGATCAGGGAGATCTTGTCCGAGACTTTGGCCCCGCCCAGGACAACGACAAAGGGCTTGGTCGGAGCGCGGAGGTGCTCGCCGAGGTAAGTGAGCTCCTTCTGGAGCAGGAGCCCGGCGACACGCGGCTTGCCCGCCATGGCCTTGGGGACGGCGAACATGCTGCCATCCTCGCGGTGGGCCGTGCCGAAGGCGTCGTTCACATACACATCGCCGTACCCGGCAAGGAGCCCGGCGTACGACGGCTCACCCTTCTTCTCGCCCTTAGCAAAGCGGACATTCTCAAGCAGCAGAACCTCACCCTTCTTGAGGTTCATGACCGCGGCCTGGGCCGCCGCGTCGGTGCAATCGCCGCTGGGGAAAGCGACGGCGCGGCCGAGGAGTTCGCCCAACCGCTTGGCGACGGGGGCGAGGGTGAACTCGGCTTCGAAGCCCTTGCCCTCCGGCCGGCCGAGGTGGCTCATGAGCACAAGCGACCCGCCCCGGTCAAGCACGGATCGGAGCGTCGGCAGGGCCTCGCGGATGCGGCGGTCGTCGGTGATGGCTCCGTCCTCGATGGGGACGTTGAAGTCCACGCGAATGAGAACGCGCTTGCCGTCAACAGCGATATCAGCGATGGTCTTCTTGGCCACGAACAGTCTCCTCGGGGAAGTGTCTTTGGGAAGAGGGACCGAGTGTATTCCGGCACGCCGCAGGTGCGGCGCGGTCACAGTCCGGCAGCAGGGGCCGCCAAAGGATTGAGCCACAAGTGGTCGGACCGCTCCGGCGAGGCCGGCTCAGCGCTTCTGGGATTGATCGAGCTTGAGCGGGGGCGCGAGTTCGCTGATGCCCGTTTCGCCGATCACGTAGGACTTGACGCTCACGCCCAGCGGGAGGCGGAAGATCAGCACGCACTGCTGGTCGTCGCGGTTGTTGGTGATGGCCACCGGCAGGTCGTTGGATGACCCGAGCGGAGCGCCAAGCGTGTACCGGACGCTGACGGTGCGGGTGTCCTTGTAGACGTAGCCGACGGCGCTGTGGCGCTGACCGAGGGAATCGATGAGCCCGAATGCGCCGCTGGCGCCCTTGGATTCCGGGCTGGCGAGCGAGATGGCGGACTTGGGTCCCACATCCACCATCACCACGACCGTCTCGCCGTCGGTGGCGAACAACTCAAGGCGGAGCGAGCGGTCATCGCCAAGCTTCAGCATGTCGCCGGGGCCGAAGGATGATGTGCCGCCGGTGATGTAGTTGTTGCGCCCTTCCTTGATTGTCTGGAGGTTGCCCGCACTGCCCATGTTCAGCGTCAGGTTGAAGGGGAGGCGATTGCTGGCGCGGATCGGCGTCTCGCCGGTGTTCATGGCGAGACGGCTCCCGGTGCTCGATACGGGGCTGCTGCCGGCGACCGCGGCGAACATGTCGCGGGTGCTCACCGCGGCGTCGCGTGACGCGACATCGTCATAGTTGGTGAGCGGCGCGAGGGGTTCCTCGGTCTCGGGGTCGATCAGCGGCAGGCGAATCCCCTTCACATAGAGCGCCACCGGGCGGGCCCCCACGGGAACAAGGAACTCGAAGCAGACGGGAGGGTTTGAGGCGGTGCCGCCGGACGAGAAGAACGTGTCCGAGGCGTCGAAGCGCCAGCGACCGATGCGCGTGGTCGGGAGGGACTCCTTGCCGTTGTTCTCACCCTTGGCCTGGCTGATGAGCGCCATCGGCTGGATCGTCAGCATCGAATCATCTTCTGCGGATTCGACGATCAGCGTCGCGCTCCCGGGCCCAAGGACGATCTGCCCCTGCTTCTCGCGGAGGCCGTCCTTTGTCCCGATGATGTAGCCGTTGATCTGGTACTGGCCGGAGGGGCTTGGGGACTCGCCAAGGAGATCTCGATAGTCCTGCTTCACCGGGTCCACGGTGTCGGCGAGGAGTTCGTTGATCTTCAGCTTGCCGCCGAGTCCCACCGCGTACCACCCGAAGAGCCCGACCTCATCCGGCTTGGCGATGTGCTTGATGAGCGTCTCGGTCGGCCCGTGCCGATAGATGTGCCCGCGGAGGTGAAGGTCGGGATAGAGCCGTGCGAGCGGCTCGCCCGTGGTGAGGGTGGTCGAGGAGAGAGTGCCATAGAGCATGGCCGTGAGCTTGTCGGCGGGGACCCAGAGCCCGCCTTCGTTGACGAGGAAGCCCTTCTTTTCCTGCGTGATCGGCGTGTAGCCGAGGTAGTCGGGCTTGCTGCGCACGAAACTGAGCGAGATGACAGCGAAGCCAGCGACAAGGATGCCGATGATCGCGCCGCAGACCGCGCCGCCGAGGTAGTCAAACACACTCTCGCACTGGGCATTGGCCCTGACCACAAGATTCACCGTGATGGTGAGTACGGCCACCGAGAGGGCAAAGGGCACGGCCAGCGCGGCCCCCCAGACGATGTCCCCGAGGGCCGGGCCCACCTTGGGCATGAGCGTCAGGGCGAGCGGTTCCCACACGGCGAGGGCGATCGCCCCCGCGGCGATGGTGCAGCAAAGGTGGAGCAGAGCGGAGAAGAACCCGCGCGAGGACCAGACGTATCCGACAACGCCGACGGTCAGAACGACGAGGATGTTGGCGATGGGCATGAGTGAGTTCCAGAGAGGCGATCGTCTTTTGGATCGGGTCTATGCGGCTCGGCAGCGGGTTCAGGAGGCGGCCTGAGCGGGTGGAGCAGAAGGAGCCGCGGGCTTGGCAGCGGGGGCTGCCGAAGCGGTGGCCGAGGGAGCCGAAGGGGCGGTCGTCACACGCATGACTTCCTCCACACTGGTGACCCCCGCGATGGCCTTGATAAGCGCGGCCTGCTGCATGCTCTTGACGGCCCGCTTCTTGAGGTTGGCCTTGAGCGCGCTGAGGTTGCCATCGGCGATGGCGGCCCGGTCTTCCTCATCAAAGCGGTAGACCTCGAAGATCGCCTCCTGACCGACAAAGCCGACCCCGGCGCAGGCGGGGCAGACTTCCGGCTTGTTCTTGATGAGGACCTGCCCGCCCTTCTTGAAGAGCGTGGGGACCTTGCTGGCATCGCTCACGCCCATCTTCTTGAGCATGTCCGCAGTGGGGGGGTAGTTGACGCGGCAGTTGGTGCAGAGCTTGCGCATCAGTTTCTGGCAGACAACGCCCCGAAGCCCCTTGGCGGCCAGTGCGTTGTCGTCGAGGGTCTTGAGGAAGGTCTCGACCGCGGCGAGGGCGTTGTCCGCCCGGACGCCGATGTAGACGCGGGTGCGGTCAAAGTCGGCCTTCGCGACCTCCTTGGCGGTGCCCGCATCGATGAGGTCCGAGACGCTCAGCACGTCCGGGTCGCGACGCAACAGCGATCGAACGGTGGTGCCGAAGTCGGCCCCCTCGGCGCCCGGGTCAAAGGCCTGGTGGCGGATGCCTTCGAGGATCATTTGCGGCTCGGTCTCGAGCGTCTGGATGCTCGAGGTGTACGCATCGTGCAACTGGAGCACGCTGTACATCGTGGTGGTGCGGCCCGTATCGGGCATTCCGGCGAGGATCACCAGGCCCTTGCCATCGGCGACGAGGGCTTTCAGATCGGCCATCTGGTCGGTGAGCAACCCCAGCCCTTCGGGCTTGCGGTTCACCGCCTTGGCGGGGTCAAAGAGCATGCTGAGGCGCATGCCGTTGCGATCACCCACGCTGGTCAACCGCACAATGGTCTTGCTCGCGCCCTGCTCGATCGTGGTGTCGCCCGTGAGCTTGCGCCGACGGTCGTTGACGTCGAGAGTCGCGGCTGACTTCCAGAAGTCGATGACCTTCACGGCCAGCGGGACGGGGAGCGTGCCGCCCGAGGAGCGCACGCCATCGATCAGGTGCGAAACGCCGTAGCCATCCTTGCTCGCCATGGCGAGATCGACCTGCGACGCCCGCGCCGCGATGGCTTCGAGGAACACTTTCTCCGCCTCGGTGCGGACCTCAAACTCCGGTGACTCGGCGTCTGGAGCGGCGATGAGGGACTTGTCCGGCTTGCGGACGGCAAGCTTGACCGTGCCGAGCTGCTTGGCCTTCTTCTTTTCATCCCGCGATGCGGCCATGCGGGTGAGGATGTCGAGCCGGATCTTGAAGTCCTCAGGGACGCGCTCGTCCTTGTTGGCGACCATGGCATAGACCACGAGGTCGAGCACGAGCAGAACGATCATTACGCCCCAGCCGATGTAGAACGACCCTTCGCCCGGGAGGGGGATGAGCAGGGCCGCAGCGAGCGCGATCAGGCCCACGCTGCAGTGGGCAAGGTTCCATGCCTTGCGGGGGAGAAAGAACCGAGCCGCGTGCTTGTCATAGATGGTGGAGATCACCCACGCCCAGGCGGCGAGCGTCACCAGGAGCACCAGCGGCTTCCAGGGCGAAACGAGCATGGCTCCGTCGCCGAGCGTGGGCGCAATGGGCAGGAGAGTGGTCGAGATATGCCCCGCGATCGTCATGCACGCTCCCAGGAGAGAGAACAGCCACTATGCCGAACCAACATCAAACACCCGCGCATCGGGCCATCCCGATGGGCGGTCACCCCTCACCCACAAGCAAGGATACCGATATGCGCCTCCCGGGGTGGCCTTGGTTCCGGGTTTTCTTCGCTTCGGAAAGGGGGCCGCTGGCCCGCAGACAAACAACCCATGTCGCTGGAGGCGCAGCCGAATGAGGGAGGTGGATCAGACACGGGGTTTGAAGCCGGTCGAACCTTCGGTCGCTCAGCCCGCGTATCAATGGCCCCATGACGACCGCGCCTCACCCATCACCTCGTGCCGCTACTGACCTTGCCACACCCTCAACGGCCAAGGAGTATGTGCTCGGGACCGGGCAGGATGAACTGGAGCGGTTGGCCCTCCAGCACCGCTTGTGGTCAGATGCCGCCCACGGGGCGTGGCGTGCGGCAGAGATCCGGATCGGCCAGCGCGTGCTCGACGTGGGGTGTGGGCCGGGGTTCGCGGCGTTCGACCTCGCCCAGCTTGTACGGTCGGGGGGACGGGTGGTCGGTGTTGACGAATCACCCGGGTTCATCGCGGAACTGAGCGCTCAAGCGGCGGGACGGGGGCTGCCCCAACTTACCGGGCGCGTGGGGGATGTGCAGGCGCTGGCGAGCGTGCTGAAGGGTGAAGCGCCCTTTGACCTCGCGTATGCGCGCTGGGTGCTCTGCTTTGTCAAAGACCCCCTCGCAGTGGTGCGTGGAGTGGCGGAGATGCTCCGTCCCGGCGGGCGGTTTGTTGTCCATGACTATTTCAACTACCGGTCGATGACGATGGCGCCGCGCCGGGCCAGCCATGACAAGGCCGTGGCGGCCACCATCAAGAGCTGGGAGGCCCGTGGCGGTGACACCGACATCGCGGGCCGGCTACCCGGGCTGATGAGTCAGGCCGGGCTGCGGGTGGAGCGGATCGAGGTCCACCAGCGGCTGGCCCGCGGCACGGACACGATGTTCCAGTGGCCGGACGTCTGGTGGCGCATCTACGCGCCCAAACTGGTCGAGATGGGGTTGCTGGCCCAGAGCGACTGCGACGAGCTCATCCGGGACCTTGAAACGATCGCGGGAGACCC
This sequence comes from Phycisphaerales bacterium, assembly GCA_052388255.1. Classification (GTDB taxonomy): domain Bacteria; phylum Planctomycetota; class Phycisphaerae; order Phycisphaerales; family UBA1924; genus JAEUIX01. Next base: position 7,654 of record JBQTIJ010000294.1, on the reverse strand, counting down.
AACCCAGTACGTGGTCTGCCCGCCGGTGTATGAAGTGATCGGTGTGAAGACCTGAGGGGCCCAGGGGGCCCCGGGGGGGCCGAGCAGCAGCGGGGCCGAAGAGCAGGCGGCGCGGTTTTAGGCAGCCGCATTGGAGAGGCGGGCCAGATATTCGTGCAGCGACTCGCCCCGGAAACCGGGCCCGAAGAGGAACCACCGAGTGCCGGGATAGGCCTTCTCAAGAATGGTGACCACGCGCATCAGGCGGCTGTCATCGCGGGCGATGGCCACATCCGAGATATGGAGCGAGCCAGCCCGCCGGTCGAGTTCGACCCGCCCAAGCGCTATCGCGGCCATGTCCGGGAAGGCGTTCTCGTGTGACCAATCGAGCCAGTGCGCATCCGCCCGAGCGAACTCGCGGCGGCTCTCGTGGAACCGGCCGCGCTCGTCAATGCTCCAAAGCGCCAGTGCGCCGTTGGAAGGATCATGCCCGATATGGTGGTACTCGACGTGGGCCATGGTGTCGCCGTGTCGCTCCTCGGACCGAGTGTTGAGTCCGCGAACGGAAGGCGGCGAGAGGGTGATCGGGCGTGAAGCCGTGCCCATGCAGGATGGCGCGTGCCAAGGCGGAGAATCCCGTGGTTTCCAGACCTGCGCGACCGGAACGGCCGGAGAAGCCGCGCGAACTGGCCCCATCCGCAGCAACCGCGCAGGTGTCAACGCCCGCGCACACGGAATAAGCGGACCCGAGGGATTACTCGGTGCCGGCCTTGGGCGCTGGAGAACAGGGCGAACCCACGGATGTGGAATCCCCTTCGCTCTGCACCTCAGGCCGTGCATGGGCGCGAAGGGGCCGGGATTCCGTGCCAAGACGCCACGGCGGTTCAGCAGCCGCCGTTGAAGAACGCCGTCAGGAAATCATCGAGGTCGCCGGGTTCGGTGAGGCCGTCGTTGTTGAAGTCGCAGCGAAGGCGGGCGGCACAGTCACCGAAGAACGCGGTGATGAAGTCGTCAAGATCGCCCGGCTCAGCGAGGCCGTCGTCGTTGAAGTCAATAGCGCAGGGGTTCTCGGGGAGCGGGCCGTATGAACCATCGGGGTTCACGTTCTGCAGATAGACGTCGTTGCTGTCACTCCGACCGTCGCCCCACGTAAACGCGGCCACGCCCCGCGTAGAGAGCGCGGCGTCGAGGCGTGCCTTGCCGCTGACGGTTGAGCAGACCGGCATCGGCATCTCCGGCCAGGCCTGATTGCCAAGGTCATCGAGCCGGAAGGCCTGCACCACGCCGGTGGTGGCCGAACGTGCTTCGAGACAGGCGACAATGCACCCTGCCCCCTGTGGGCCGGGGACAACGCGTGTGAAGGAGTTCTGGTTGGTGGAGAGGGGAAGGAGTTCGATGCCATCATCGCCCCAGCCGAGTTCGCCCTCGCTCAGGACGCGCTGGGCCCGCAGGCCGAACTGAGATTGGAGCGTGTTCGACGTAGAGAATCCGACGAAGATGTCCTGCGTGGCGGGGTCGAAGGCGTGAGACGCCGAGAGTCTCAGGGTGAGGGGGGTGTTGGAGACCGGCCGCCCGTGCAGGGAATAGATGGGTACGCCGTCTCCGCCGATCCGCTGGACGTAGGCATTACGCGGGCCCGCGCTCTCGTACCAGGCAAAGACCGCGCCGCCGGTGCCGTCGCTGATCATGGTGGGGAAGTACCCGTTCTGAATGGAGCCACCCTGGGCATTCGTGTAAACCCCACCCTGCGGCGGGCCATAGACACAGACCGCCGCGAACCCTGGTGTGGCCGCCCACTGGGGCGAGCCGCCTTGGTCAAAGCACTGCGCATACAGGTACTTGCTGGAGAGGAACGACGTCGTAAAGGTGCGCACCCAGAGCGCGATCATGGTTCCGCCCGCGCCGGGTTCGAGGTCACTGAGGGTGAGCAGCCGCCCGGATTCGCTGATGCTCGTGGTGCTTCCTTGAGGTTCACCGTCGGCGCTCAGTGTGCGGAGCGAGACAACACCGTTGGTTGACCAGCCCACTGCGATGGAGCCGTCGCTCAGTTCAGTGATCTTGGGATTGCTGCCCGAGGCGCTCCCCGGCAACTGAACGCCTGTCGCCCCCCACGGTCGCGACCCATCGGCGCTGATCCGCATGGCCGTGATCTGGCTGGCCCCGAGGGAGTTGTCCGCGAAGGTGATGAGCGCCCCGCCGCAGGCGTCCACGGAAAGGTCATAGTCCACGGTTGACGAGTTGGTCGTGTTGGCGAGCGTCAGCCCGTGGTGGGCGAAGGCCTCGCTGCCGTTGGGGAGGAGTCGCTGGATCGTGGGCCGAAAGCCCCCGACCGAGTTGTCGTACCACGTCACCCAGAAGCCCCCATCGGGCCGGGGGCGGATCTTCGCCTGGTTCTGCTCCCCGGTTCGATCGGCCAGCGCAAAGTTCGAGCCCGGGTCATCGGAGAACTGGGCCAGCGCGGGGGCAACCGCGCAGATCACGACGCACGATGCGAGAGCGGCGATGTGGAGTTGGAAAGGCATGGGGCCTCGGGGCTGGTGGTGGCGGGGTGGTCTGGCAGTGGCGGTGTCCGAACAGCGACGGGCACCCGGTCCACCATACCACAGCGGTCGCGCCGGGGCCAGCCCAATTGACCTCGGCCCGCTTGCCCAAAGTCAAAGGGCGCCCACGGTCGGTGCAAGGAGTTGTTCGAGTTTGTCAAGCGCAGCACGGATGTACCGCGCATTGCCCTCCCGCTCGATCATGGCGAGCGCGCACCCTGCCATGAGCACGCGCCGCACGTTGGCGAGCGTCTGGTACCCCGGCTCAACGGGCAGGCCGCGGAGCCGCCGGGCCGCGGCAAGCAGGTCTACCGGGCAGGCCCCGCGCAGAAGTGTTTCGTGCCCCCAGTAGATGCGCTCAAAGTACAGGGCATCCTCGATCCAGTGCCCCGCGTGTACGAGGGCAAGGTCGATCAGCACGCACGGACCCGCGCCGCTCCCCGCGGCGGAGGGCCGGTTGCGACGCATGGCGTTGCCCGGGTGAAGGTCGCCATGGCACCAGGTGTTGATTGTGCGGCCTCGCCAAGCGCTCACCAGGCGCGGCAGTTCGTGGGTCAGGTCGCGCAGCGCGTGCCGCCAACGCTGCTCGTCCGGGATGCCGTGGGTCAGGAGCGCCTCGCGTCCGCGGCGGACGAGTTTCTCCCAATCCGGCGGGGCCGGTGGTTCGCTGACAGGTTCAATCTGCCCCGCCCGCTCATGAAACGCTGTGGCGGCCTCGATCAGTCGTTCCGCCCCGTCACCATCGAGTTTGCCAGCCAAAGGCATGCCGGGGAGGCGCTCGAGCACAAGCCAACCAAGGTCATAGCCGCCAAGTTCAACGCCGGAGGCAAAGACTTTGGGCGTGGGGCACTCGCAGCCCGGCGGGCAGCGTGTGGGGTCACCCATCCGGGTCGTCCACTTCCATTCGGTGTACCCAACCGGCAGTTTGACCACCACCTCAACAGCCGCAGCGCCGGTGTCAAATGAGGCATATCCCGTAGCCCCGCCGCCGCGCTGCCAATCTGAGCGGAACCAGCGGATGGGCCCAAGCCGCCGCCCGGAGGCCTCGATGAGTTGGGGTGCGAGTGTCTGCCCGAGCGCGGGTCCCGCAGGGAGCCCGCTCGGCCCATGCGGACCGGGCAACGGCCCGCTCTCAACACCAGGCGGGCCGGAAGCCGGAGGCGAGGGAGAGCGGTGCTGCGCGTCGGATCCACCGGTGGTCATTCCGCCGACCTCCCCCAAGGCGCCGTCGCACCCTCGCGGGCCACTTCATTTGGCCGAAGCGTCACAGCAGCAAAGTACGATTGAGGGTTCGAGGTGTCAAGCGGTGATGAAGGTTGGGCTGGCTTTCAGTACTTGATCATGAAAGCCTCGTCGCGGATGAGCGCGGCGGCTGAGCCGCGAAGTTCATCGAGTCGCGAAATGATGGCCGCGAGCAATGCCTGTTCCGCCACCTGGTCCCCTTGCGGGCCGATGCGGCAGGTCAACCGGAGTTCCTCCGCGCCCCGCCCAACAGTGGCGAGGCGATCGGCCGCCATGGGGCCGGGCCGATCCGGTGCCGCGATGCGCTCGATTCTGAGCAAGCCCTTGGTGCCGTGGATGTTCACCATTTCATGGGCATACAGGCGGTAATGCTCAGTTGCGGGGTTGCTCCGAAAGATCGCCGCCTCGGTTCGACTCATGGCGATATCCACCGCGGCATCCACATCCGCCCAGTCGGCGAGAAGGGTTTGTGAGGTGCCCTCGCTCACGGGTCCGGGTGATGGTGGGTTGAGCGCCGGGTTGTCAGACGCGCACCCGGCCGCAAGCAGGAGCGGAAAGGGCAAAAGGAGCCCGATAACCAGAGCGTAGAGCAGGCCCACAAATGAACCAGTTCGCTGGCGGCCGACCGGTCGGGCGGAAAAGGGCCGGGCCGGGACTCTGTTCGCGCCACCCATAGGATGGTCCCGCGGGAGACGCGCTGTTTCCCCGAAGAGTCCCTGCCGCCGCCGCGGCATGGGGCTGGTGACAGGGAATGTTGATGCCTTGGTTGTTGCCGGCGGCCGGAGCGGATTGAACGTGGAAGTCATTGTGACAGTCCCGGCGGGTGTTGATCGCGTGAGTGTGCTGGGCTCGGGGGATCGCAACCTGAAGATGCTGCGTGAGGCGCTTGGGGTCAACGTGGCGGCCCGCGGGAGCACTGTACGGCTCTCGGGTTCGCGCGAGGCCATCACGGCGGCGCGGGACGTGCTCGTACGGCTGCATCAGGCGGCCCGGAGCGGCGAGGAAGTCTCGCGCCAGCAGGTGCTCGACATGATCAACTGGGCGGCGTCGCGTCCGCCCGGGACGGCACCGCTGCGCGAGCGGCTTTCGATCGGTGACAGCGGCGGCGAACACGACGACGCCCGCGAAGAGAACGAAGAGCTCTCCGGCCCGGCGTGGGGAGAGACGCTTGACGTCTACGCCTCCGGCCGCGCGGTCCGGCCCAAGACGGCCAACCAGCAGGTCTATCTGAACGCGATCCGGGACAATGACCTTGTCTTCGGCGTGGGCCCGGCCGGAACAGGCAAGACCTACCTGGCCGTGGCGGCGGCGGTCCACCTGCTCAAGACCAACCGGGCCCGGAAGATCATCCTTGTGCGACCGGCGGTCGAGGCGGGGGAGCGGCTGGGCTTTCTGCCCGGCGACATGCAGGCGAAGGTCAACCCCTACCTGCGGCCGCTCTTTGATGCGCTGGGCGACATGATGGACTATTCCACGATGCAGCGCTTCATGATGAGCGATGTGGTGGAGGTCGTGCCGCTCGCCTTCATGCGCGGCCGGACCCTGAACCGGTCGGTGATCATCCTTGACGAGGCCCAGAACACGACGCGGACACAGATGAAGATGTTCCTGACCCGCATGGGACATGGGAGCAAGATGATCGTGACGGGCGACCCGACACAGATCGACCTGCCGAATCCGCGCGAGAGCGGGTTGATCGACGCCGCGCAGATTCTGCGCCGGGTGAAGGGCGTGTCGTTCATCGCACTGACGCAGGAGGACATCGTCCGGCATAACTTGGTGCAGCGAATCGTGGAGGCCTATGAGGACGTGAACGATGCGCCCCGGGGCCTTGAGAGGCAAAACCTGAACCCATCGGCGGGCAGCGTCGATCTCAAGGATGGTCAATCAGCGAAGGATGGCGGGAAGGGTGTCTGACGTTGGCATGAAGGAACGATGAACGCGAAGCGGGCCCCGCGTGTCGGACCGGGCCCGAGCATGGACACGACCAACTCCAAATCGACGATGGGCGAGCGGGTGCGCGACAGCGAGAAGTTGGCGTGGGTGGTCACCTCGCCGAAGGTGGTGTGGAACGCGCTGATCATCGTGGGGCTCGCGGGGGTGTTGGGGCTGACGCTCTATCTCTCACGCGAGAGCCCGAAGGTGGCGGTCGGGATGGTGATGAACCAGACCCGGGCGGCCCGGGTGCCCTTCAAGATTGTCGATGTGGTGGGGACCGAGAGCGACCGTGAACTCGCCCGGAGCCGCGCCCCGAGCGTGTATGTGGGCGAGGCCAAACTCTTCGAGGAGTTGCGGGCGTCGCTGGTGAACCTGCCCAGCGCGCTCACAAACGCCAACGCCCTGCCCGAGGTCGACGCGACCATCCGCGAGCAATACAAACTGACCGAGTCGTCGCTGGAGGCGATCCGGGCTCAGGCCGATCCGCGCTCGGGTCAGCCGCTCTCGGCCTGGACCGAGCGCGTGGCCCGGCTGGACGCGCTCCTGAGGCGGACGCCGCTGGTGGACGAGCGAACGTTCCAGCGCGAGAAGACCTCCCCCAACAAGGAGGTTGAACTGCGCCTCGGAGCGGCCCCGAGCGAGGACGTCACGAGGGTGGCCACGGGCGAGGTCGTGTCGGTCGCGGCGGCAAAGGTGGAGGAGACACTGCGGCAACGGGCCATGATCGCCGGCTTCGGGGGCGAACTGCTGAACGCCGTCACCGCGCGGCTGGCCCACAACCTGCGGCCGACATTCGTCTTTGACGCAGCCCTGAGCAAGGAACTCGCCGATCGGGCCGCGGCCATGACGGCACGGCGCGAGGTGAAGGTGGCCAGTGGCCAACTGCTGTATGCGCCCGGCGAGGTGCTGACGGCAGAGAAACTGGGCATCCTGCGTGCGGAGGTGCACGAGTGGCGGCGGCAGGGTGACCCGCGAACGCTGTGGGCGGCGACCATCGCGCTCTATGGCGCGGGGCTGCTGGCGGCCCTCGGGCTGGGGGCGTATGTCGCGACCTATTCACCCGCGATCTGGCGTGTCCCGCGGCGCATGCTCGCCGTCGCGGTGCTTTCCGCGGGGTCGATCGGGCTGGCGTGCTATATGGCAGCGATCGAGCCGCGGCTGATTTCGGCGGCGCTGACCGCCCCGGTGCTGCTGGGGACGGTGATCATCGCGGTGGCCTTTGACCGGCGGACGGCGCTGGCGGCGGGGTCGCTGCTCGGGATCTTGGCGGTGGTCGCGCTGGAGCAGCCGGTGGTGATGATCGGGCTTCCGCTGGTGGGCGTGTGGCTGACGGTGTGGCGGCTGCGCGAGTTTCGGCACCGCGATGCGCTCGTGAAGGCGGGGTTCCTGACCGGGCTTGCGCTGCTGCTGACGACAGTGCTGCTGGAGGGGTTGAACCTGCCGCTCTCCGGGCCCGGTTTCACGCAGGCGCTTTCGAGCGCGGGGTTCGCCGGCGGGGGCGGGTTGCTGGTGGGCTTCGTGGTGCTGGGGCTGATGCCCTTTGTGGAGCGGGTCTTCGGCGTGACCACGGGGATGACGCTGATCGAACTGCGCGACCCCAAGCAGCCGCTGCTGCGAGAACTGCAGCAGAGGGCACCCGGAACATACAACCACTCGTTGAATGTGGCGGCCCTCGCGGAGGTGGCTGCGGACGCGATCAACGCCGACGCCCTGCTGACCTATGTGGGCGCGCTCTACCACGACGTGGGCAAGATGACCAAGCCCGAATACTTTGTCGAGAATCAGGTGGGCGGCCTGAACCGGCACGACAAACTGCCGCCAGCCATGAGTCTTCTCATCATCACGGGGCACGTGAAGGAAGGCGTGGAACTCGCCAAGGAGCACGGCCTGCCCAAACCGCTCTGGCACTTCAGCGAAAGCCACCACGGGACAACGCTGGTCGAGTACTTCTTCCA